>DASWKU010000179.1:0-14521 GCA_036396455.1 Flavobacteriaceae bacterium | reverse complement strand
TAAGTTTTTAAACCCAAATTATGCGATTTTTGATTTACGATTTTTGATTTACGATTAAACATCAACGATTAAACATTAACAATCTATTGCCGTCGGGTTAATAATCTTGGGTTAAACAAAAAAACAGAAAGTTGCCTTTCTGTTTTTTGTTTATGCTAAGTGAACTCGTTTATTACTTATTCAACTATCTCCAATAATTCAACTTCAAAAATCAAAGTAGAATATGGTTTGATTTTTTCTCCTGCTTGTCTTGCACCGTAGCCTAAATCTTGAGGAATGAAGAATTTGTATTTAGAGCCTACAGACATCAGTTGTAAACCTTCTGTCCATCCTCTAATAACTTGACCAACACCAAATTCGGTTGGCTCACCTCTATCTACAGAGCTATCAAACACAGTTCCATCAATTAATGTCCCGTGGTAATGCACTTTCACTTTAGATTCCGCAGTTGGTTTTGCACCAGTTCCTTCTTTTAAAACAATATATTGTAAACCACTTTCGGTTACTTTCACACCTTCTTTAGATTTGTTTTCTTCTAAGAATTTTTCGCCTACACCTTTTTCTTTTTCAGCTTCTTCTTGCTGTTTTTTCATCTTTTCAGCTTGTTTCTTCTGAAAATAAGCAGTTAAAACTTGTTGCGCATTCTCTTCTTTAATTAAAATATTGGTCGAATCCAAAACATTCATATAGCCTTGAATAAATAATTCGCTATCTATTTCAGAAACACTTGTTTTCACATTTTTAGCTACATCCATACCTATAGCGTAACTTACTGAGTCTAGCTCTGTTTTTAATGCTTTTTTTGAAACTCCTTGACCACCACAAGATGATAAAACTGAAGCTGCTAAAACAACTCCTAAAAATTTAATTATTCTCATTTTCTTATTTTTATTTAATTTAATGCCAAAAATAACAAATTAAAACTCAGAATACAGTAGTCTTTGCATGATTTTTAACGTATATGTCAGATAAATGGTTGAAATTGTTGAAATATGCGTTTTAGTAAGTATCAATGTTTTAATATGTATTTAGTATTTACAATCATTAGTATTCGATTAAAGATTCAAGACCGGTTTGCTAAAAGAAAATAGAACATAGAGAATAGAACAAAGACAAAATGGCAACAAATTGATATTCGAATGTATATTTGCATTTCTTTTTTAATACTCCCTAAGTAACTAATTATTACAAAAAGTAAGCCCACAAATCAATAATCTCTTTAAAAAGCCATTACCACTGTGTTCACAGAGAATTATAAAAGTTTTATCAAACAACAATGATTTATAATGAACTCATCTTGACTTTTTTGATGAACTCATCTTGACTTTTTTGATTGAAGCGAAAAATGAGGATTTTTGTTCCAGATTTTGGCTTTTTTGTACTGCATAGCAGAGCTACGGAGTTAAAAAACAGGTGAAATATGGGGCAAAAAGACCATTTTGTAGCCAATTGAAAAAAGTTTAAATGACTTCTATGAATAAAAAGCATATAATTAGGTAATGCAATCAAAAGATGCTCAAATACTTCAAAAACTAAAAAGTGGAGAACCATCCGCCTATAAAGAACTGTTCGATCTGTATTACATGCCATTAAGTATTTATGCCTTAAAATATTGCGATTCCTTTCAATTGGCCGAAGACATCGTTCAGGAGTTTTTCGTAAAGCTTTGGGACGAAAAGCTATATATGAAATTGGATAGCCCCATGAGCCCATATCTTTTCAAGTCTGTAAAAAATAATACCCTGCAGGCCATTAAAAAGGAATCGAAATTTCAATTCGAAGATATAGAAGATCAAATCAACAAGCTCATGGAAGACGATCAGTTTGATGTAACTTCTATGGAAGAGGAGAAAAGGAAATTGTTCCAACAGGTAGAGGCATTGCCCGAAAAGAGCAAGGAAGTCTTTAAAGCCATCGTGTTACAGAATATGAAATATAAAGAGGTTGCAGAACATCTCGATATTTCTGTCAATACGGTAAAAACCCATTACGCCAGGGCCCTAAAGCAACTTCGTAGCAAGCTCGATACCATTATAATGTTACTATTGGTTTAAAAAAAGGTTAATTTCTTGTCACCCATTTTTGGTCTTTGGTTATATGTATAATATAAGAGATCACTAATGAAACATGTAAGCACCCACATTTTAAAGCTAATTTCATCCTACACAACAAAAGAAATAAGTCAAGCCGAGTTTAACGCGCTACAGCTCTGGTTAAATGAGGCAGCCGAAAACAAACAACTGTTTTCGGACTACCTGCAATTTTATAAAAAATCCAGACAGCTTTCTTTGGCACAGTCTATTGATAAAGATAAGGCTTGGCATACAATTGTGTCACAATTACATACGCCCTTAATGGCCAAAACAAAGCAAAGGAAATCTAAAGTTGAGTTCCCGGGCAAGCCTTGGTCCAAATACGCCGCCGCCGCAGTCCTCGTCATAGCCCTGGCATCAACCTACTTCTTAAGGGACACCATATTCAATGGCAACATAGAGACTACCACACCCATCATCGTCAACAACATGATAGAGCCTGGTACAGATAAGGCAACCCTAACATTGGAAGACGGCACCAGCATGGTATTGGAAAAAGGCAATGCTTATCAAACCCAAAACGCCACTAGCAACGGTGAGGAAATCATATATAATACTATTAATAGCACTTCCCACGAATTAGTCTATAACTATCTAACAATCCCTAGAGGAGGTCAGTTCCAAATGACCCTTTCAGATGGCACCAAGGTTTGGTTGAATTCAGAAACCCAACTAAAATACCCGGTGAGTTTTACTGACGGCGAAAGCCGTCGGGTAGAGCTCGTTTACGGTGAGGCCTATTTTGAGGTGTCACCAAGTACTGAGCATAAAGGTTCCGGTTTCAAGGTCTTCCATAACCATCAAGAGGTTCAGGTATTGGGCACAAAGTTCAACATCAAGGCCTATAAAGACGAAACCAATATCTATACCACATTGGTAGAGGGCAAGGTCGCCGTTAATTATGCAGGTAAAAACCAAATACTGGCACCTAACCAGCAATCAAACCTTGATCTCAAAAATAATAAGATTAGTATTACTACCGTCGACGCCTCTGTTGAATCATCATGGAAAGAAGGCAAGTTTAATTTCAAAAAACTCCCATTAAAGGATATCATGAAAGTATTGTCCCGATGGTACGATATGGATGTGATATTTGAAAATAAGGAACTTGAAGAGGAACGGTTTATTGGAATAATAAAAAAGAACGAAAGCATTGAAGAAATTTTATCATCAATTAAAAGCACCAATAGTATCAATAACTACAAAATAAACAACAAAACAATCATTATCTATTAAACTAACAATTAAATACCATGTATTATGAAAAAAATTACATTTCTACTGATTGTATTGACATTAGCTTTTAGTTCAGTTAGTGGCCAAACTGTTTTTGATTGGGACACCAATGCCGTGGACAACGGGGACAATGTGACCGAGACCATCGATGGCATTACCGTTACCTTTTCCGGGGGGCCTGATATTGCACTGCTTAACGGCCAAGGGTCCTCAGGCACATCTGGCCTGATTGTCTGGCATTCTACGAAAATCACCTCGGTTACCTTTACATTTGACCAACCGGTGAACGTCAACTCAATTTTGCCTATAGATGCTTACGGTGGCAGTATGGATTATACCTTTACCCCTACGGGAGGGGCCAATTCGGCGGTTGTGGCATCCATAGTTGGGGGTGTCGCCACTACCGGGACCGTTGACCTGAACTGGGTCGGCGTCACGTCCTTTACGGTGACGGCATCGGACTCGGCGGGGGCGGGGTTCGGGTTTGACAATCTGTCGGTGTCCTCTGGCACATTATCTGTTACCGATGCTTATGTTCCCCAAAACGTATTGGTATACCCAAATCCGGTAGCAAACACGCTTTATATCAAAAACATTTTAGATTTAAAATCCATAAATATATATAATAATTTAGGACAACTGGTATTACAGAGCAAGGAGGCAACAATCGATGTGAGCCAGCTGTCAAAAGGCATGTATGTTTTACAAATACATACCAATCAGGGCACTGAAACCAAAAGAATTATTAAAAAATAAGAAGTCCCAATCGTAGGAAGAATTGAGCATAAAGAAATGATCCTGTGGATTGATTTAATTATGAGGTCATACGGTTCGGATGCATTAACAGAAAAAATTAAACTACCAATTACTAACCAAATAACATTTATTATGAAAAAAACGAAACTAAAATTTAACAACCAAATATCTTTTTTATGAAAAAACTAAACTTCAATTTAACAACCAATTAACTTTATTATGAAAAAATTTACAATACTATTTTTAGCACTAGCTTTTAATTCTGTTAGTGGTCAAATTATTTTTGAATGTAATACGGCGGTTGATGAAGGCAATAGTGTAACCGAAACAATTGATGGTATTATTCTTACGGCATCTGCTGATGTGAATGTTTACATAATTAACAATTTTGGAACAATGACGGGGCCATCTGTTTTCACAAGCGGGACTACTGGCGCACTTACATTTACATTTAATCAACCAGTAGCAGTCAACTCAATTAGCCCGTTAGAGGGTTGGAACCAAAGTTTAGATTTTGTTTTTACACCTACTGGAGGTAATAATTCGGTGGTAACAACATCACTATTTCAGGGCAATAGACATGGGGATGTTATTGATTTAAATTGGGTTGACGTATCGTCCTTTACCATAACAGCATTGAACCCTCCCTATGGCCAGGCCCAGATAGGATTTGATAATTTATCAGTCACGTCAAATACCTTTCCGGTGGTTTTTGATTGGGATACAGCACCAGTAGATAATGGTGACAATGTAACTGAAACTATTGACGGCATTACAGCTACTGTTTCAGGTGTACCAGATTTAACTTTTGACAATCTTGGTGGAACTTTTGGTTCTTCTGCCAATGTAGTTATCAGTGGAGGTGGTGCCGGTGGGACAACCGATGCTACAAGTATAACTTTTTCGTTTAACGTACCTGTAAATGTTGTTTCAATATTGGCAATGGATGGCAATGGTTCCAGTATTGATTATACTTTTACGCCCACAGGAGGCAGTAATTCTCCGGTAGTCCAGAGTTTATCCGGGGGGTTTGCCACTGCAAACTTGAATTGGACTGATGTGACCTCTTTTACCGTAACATCAACAGGCTCTTGGTTTGCTTTTGATAATTTAAATTTAACAGTTTCTAATGATGTGTTATCTGTTGCTGATGAGGATGTTCCTCAAAAAGCATTTGTATATCCAAATCCGGTAGAAAACACCCTTTATATTAAAAACAGTTTAGATTTAAAATCCATATATGTATATAACCATTTAGGACAACTGGTATTACAGAGCAAAGAGGCAACAATCGATGTGAGACATCTATCGCAAGGCCTGTATGTTTTACAAATACATACCAGTCAAGGCATAGAAACCAAGAGAATTATTAAAAAATAGACAAACGTTTAAAAATGAAAAGCTTTGATAAATCTTGAATGGACCAGTCGGTGCTCGCTCAATATTATTAAGTTAAAAAAGAAATTGTCATTCCGAGGTACGAGGACACAAGCTTCAGCAAACTGGCGAAGCAATCCCATATTATTTAGTAAGGATAGTAAGGGTTTAATGAGATCAGGGCAGACGCACACTTTTTATTAAAATCTTTATGGCTAACTGTTTAGCATACAGAAATATCAGTGAGTATCTGCTCAATCAGCGTTATCGGCGTTCTATCTAGAAATGTAAAATAGAACGCTGATGACGCAGATACAACGGATCAACGCAGATTTTTAATTTTTTTATGGTAAAATAATTTTGTGCCGTGAAAAATTGTGGGTCAAAATAAAAGTATGCGTTTGCCCTGTTTAATGAGATTCCTCTCCCGAGTTCTCGGGATCGGAATGACAAATTTTTCCTTAACTTAATGGTGCTGGTTGATTACACCGAAAGATCTGGTAGAGATTCATTGCAATGAAGAGGAACCAGATGGCGCGCAGGCGATATTTATCGAAAAATTTAGTATACCCTTTTAGCGAGGGGACAACTGGTCCGCGGGCTTTGTAAAAAGAATTTATAAATAAAACAAATGGTAACACAATCACCGGAAAATATGTTAAAAACAAGAATATAAAAAGTAGCAAAACGAGATCCCGCCAACGGGCGGGATTAGCCTGCCTGCCGTCAGGCAGGTTTAGTAAAGGGGCCAGCTGGCGGGTTGGCGTTTGAAAAGAATTCAAAAATATTGGAATCTAAAAATTTAAATAGTATGGCTAAAATTACATAACAAAAAAAAGAGGGATCAAAAGTCTGCACCGTCGAAAGTAAAAGACCTTATCCCCCTATTGAGTATTAATTAATCAAAAAAAGTTTAACTAATTAATTACACGTAAATTTATGAAAATTAAATTAACTAAAGCTTGCTTTATCCCGACATTCATCGTCGGGACCCCAAAGCAGCTATTAATGATCATTATGCGAACCTTTATATTCTTGTTCTGTACAGCACTGTTCGGCTTTACTCCAAGGCATGTATCCTCTCAAAACGACAAGATTGTTATAGATGAAGATAAGGTGGTAACTGTAGACGAGGTATTCGATATACTCAAAACACAAACAGATTATACATTCATCTATCATGAAGATCTGTTTAAGGACTTTCCAAAAGTACAACTCAAAAGAGGGATTATAAGAGCAAATAAGCTGTTAGAACAGATTTTGTCTGCCTCCAGTCTCGACATTGTTGTTACAAAAAACAATAAAATACTTATTAAAGAGAAAACGAGCCATATCAGGTTCCAGCAACGTTCGGTCTCCGGCACGGTCACAAACCAGGCAGGACTCCCGTTACCGGGCGCCACAGTCCTAATAAAAGGCACTGCCACAGGTACGGATACCAATTTTGATGGAAGTTATACCCTTACCGTACCCAACCCGGAAAATGTTTTGGTCTTTTCCTATTTAGGTTTTGAAACACAGGAAATAACCGTTGGTAACCAAACGACCATTAATGTGTCCTTTAGGGAAAGTATCAGTGCCTTAGACGAAGTGACCATTAATGCTGGCTATTATAAAACCTCCGAACGGGAACGAACCGGGAGTATCGGTAAAATTGACGCAAAAACCATAGAAAAACAACCCGTATCCAACCCACTTGCTGCCATGCAGGGCTATATACCCGGAGTAAATATTACTCAAAGTACAGGCCTTCCAGGTAGTGGCCTTGATATAGAAATTCGGGGAAAAAACTTTATAACTGGAAGTACTGATCCTTTGTATATAGTAGATGGGGTGCCCTTTAGTTCTGAATTGTTGATGCAAAGAAATAATGCCGTTGCGTTCCCAAGAGATGGAAACAGTAGAGGATTAAGTGCCTTAAATTTAATTAACACCTCCGATATTGAAACCATCGAGGTGCTTAAGGATGCCGATGCCACGGCCATCTATGGGTCTCGGGGCGCTAATGGCGTGGTCCTGATCACCACAAAAAAAGGCAAGGCAGGAAAAACAAAGGTTAATGTCAATGTAAGTACTAGCATGGGAACGGTACCCTTTGTAGATTTATTGAACACCGAGCAATATTTAGAAATGCGATTGGAAGGAATAGTTAATGAAGGTTACACTCTTGAAACTCTACCTGAGAATTTAATACGCACCTCTCCCGACTTATATGTATGGGATCCCAATCGTTATACCGATTGGCAAGAAGTACTTATTGGTGGCACGGCCTATCGAAACAATTCACAACTCTCCTTTTCCGGAGGCAATGAACAGACCCAATTTTTATTTAGTGGAGGCTATGAAAATAGTTCTACCGTATATCCAGGTGATTCAAAATACGGAAAGGCCTCGGTGCATAGTAGTATCAACCATCAATCGGTCGATAAACGCCTACAGGTAAACACCACAATATCTTACGTAGCAGACGACAACAACGTTCCAAACTTTTCTACTAGATTTACTACACTGGCCTATACGCTGCCACCTAATGCCCCTGCACTGTATGATGAAAACGGTGATTTAAATTGGGAAAACAATACCTGGCAAAATCCACTGGCAAAATTAGAAAATGATTTTCGGTTGCAGTCCAAAAATCTTTTAATGAATTCGGTGATTTCATATCGGCCTATTTCAGCCTTAGAGTTTAAGGCCAATCTGGGCTATACTGACCAACGTGTTTATCAATATGTAACAGTTGTAACTGCGTCGAAAAACCCTGCTTTTCTATCAAACACTTTAAGTGCAAATTCAACAGTTAATATTAGTAATGCATCAAGTCAGACCTGGATCGTAGAGCCACAGATGAATTGGCAAAAGGACTGGGGCAAGGCAAGCCTTAATATCCTGATGGGTGCCACATTCGAGAAAAGGCAATCAATGCAACTCGTTCATACTGGTATTGGTTTTCCCAGTGACAGTCAAATCTTGAATCTATCTGCAGCGAATGTGGTCCTTGTTGATCTAGATCAAGAAACGGAATATAATTATCAATCCGTTTTTGGCAGGATCAATTTTAAATGGGCAGATCGGTATATTGTTAACCTTACAGGCCGAAGGGATGGTTCCAGTCGGTTTGGACCCGGCAGGCAATTTGGCAATTTTGGTGCTGTTGGTGCTGCCTGGCTGTTTTCAGAGGAACCTTTTTTAAAAGAAAGCACCCTATTAAGCTTTGGTAAGCTCCGCAGCAGTTATGGGATAACGGGGAGCGATAATATAGGGAATTACAATTTTTATGATTCCTATGAGACTACCGGCACGAGCTATAATGGTTCAGGGCTGCAACCTATAAGGCTATTCAATCCCATCTTTGGATGGGAAGAAAATAAGAAGTTTGAAGCTACCGTGGAGCTGGGTTTTTTGCAGGATCGTGTGTTTCTCACAACCTCATGGTATAGGAACATATCTTCTAATCAGCTAGTGGGCACACCCTTGCCCGGTACCACAGGCTTTTCTTCCGTAAATGCCAACTTTGAGGCTACCGTACAAAACACAGGCCTTGAAATGGACTTCCGCTCTGAAAATATTCAAAACAATAACTTCAAATGGACCACTACTTTTAATTTAACGGTTCCCAAAAATAAGCTGGTAAAATTTGATGGCTTGGAAACTTCTACCTATAAAACTCAATATGCAGTAGGAAGACCAATAAGTATTAGTCCTGGTCTGTATCATAATACAGGGGTCGATCCAAATACGGGATTGTATACCTTTGAAGATTATAATAGCGATGGTGTTATAAATAGCGATGATTTACAATGGAGAGAAGATACTGCTCCCAAATATTATGGAGGTCTGAATAACACCATCAATTACAAGAACTGGACACTGGATGTATTTTTCAATTTCAAGAGACAAAGAGGTCCTACATTTCTTTCAACGGTCTCGTTTGTTCCTGGACAACCTACCAATCAACCTGTATCCGTATTAAATCGCTGGCAGCAAGTTGGAGACGAAGCTACCATACAGCGTTATTCTGTAGGCTCAAATACACTTTTGTCTGATACTTATAGTAAATATAAGAATAGTAACGAGAAATATACCGATGCCTCTTTTACCCGGCTTAGAAATATCTCTTTAGCCTATGCCATTCCTAAAGACCTCCTCCGTGGCATAGATGTTAGTATCTACCTACAAGGACAAAATCTCTTAACGTTTACAAAATATCAAGGTGCAGATCCAGAACAGCTAACACAGGATGGATATCTACCCTTATTACGACAATTCACCATGGGTCTACAAATTGGCTTTTAATATTGGGTCGAGTGTTAAAAAATGGCCCAGTGAACCATTTTAGGGAAGATTCCAGTCGGTCATAAGAGAATCATTAAAAAACAATAAAAACAAAGAAATGAAAAATTTACAAATAAATCAATATCGCTGGCCTTCCATAACAAGTGCAAGAGCATGTAAGTTACTATATGTACCCGTTTTAATATTTTTTTTAACCACCTGTTCAGATTTTGTGGAGGTGGACCTTCCAAAAAACCAATTAACATCCGAGCAAGTCTTTGAGACAAAAGAAACGGCAGAAGCTGCCCTAAGAGGCATCTATGGAAAAATGCGTGATGATGGACTATTATCCGGTAGTTTTAATGGCCTTGGCTATCTCATGGGACTATATACCGACGAGCTGGATCTATATGCGCTCTCATCAACAGGGGAAGCGTACCGGGACCATGCACTACTGGCGACCGACCCTATCGCATTGGGCTTGTGGAACAGCACTTATAACCAGATTTATATGGCCAATGATGTTATAGAAGGTGTCGGGAATTCAGTGTCCCTGGCTTCGGAAGATCGCGATCAGTTTAAGGGTGAGGCACTGTTTATTCGGGCCTACCTACATCTATTGTTAGTGGAGCTTTATGGGGACATTCCCTATATCACCACCACAGATTATATAACCAATACAGGGGTAGCCCGTATGCCAAAGACTTTAGTCTACAATCAAATAATAGCAGATTTAATTTTGGCCAAAGACTTATTACCTGATGAAGATATTAGCATTGGAGGGGAGAAGGTACGCCCTTATGCTGCTGTGGCTGATGCGGTCCTGGCCCGTGCCTACTTATATACAGAACAATGGGCATTGGCAGAAGCTGCTTCCAATAGGGTTATTACTGAATTTGGGGTTTTGGAACCCGTTTTAAACAACGTCTTTCTAAAGGATGCTCCTGGAACTATATGGCAATTTAAGCCCAATTCCGATGGCGACAATACCAGTGAAGGGTCCATATCCATATTCACCTCAGGGCCTCCTCTTACTTTTGCCTTGAGCAATTCATTGGTCAATGCATTTGAAGCTGGAACTTTCATTCAACCTGGTGATCAACGCAAGGTACATTGGACAAAGAGAATTAACAATAGCATTGGCATTTGGTACCATGCCTTTAAATACAAACAAAGGGAAAATACGGGTACCTCAGTGGAATATTCCATACAGCTACGCTTGGCAGAACAATATTTAATCCGTGCCGAAGCCAGGGTCCAACTGGGAGATGTGCCCGGTGCGCAGCAAGATATAAACAGCATTCGAAATCGGGCAGGTCTGGGCAATACAACAGCTACGTCCGTGGATGCTGTGTTGAACGCCATCTTGCAAGAACGACGCGTGGAACTGTTTGCAGAACATGGACACCGCTGGTTCGATTTAAAACGTATGGGGAGAGCAGCCGAAGTATTGGCACCTATCAAACCAGGATGGCGGGCAACCGATTTGTTGTTACCCATTCCTGAAGCAGAACTGCTGCTCAATCCAAATTTGTTACCACAAAACGATGGGTATTAAAAAGTAGCTCATTTTAAAATCAAAATCTCATTGAAAATGAATAAATATAAAATACTTGTACTGTTAATATGCTTTGGTTTCTTTTACAATTTAGTCGCTCAAACTAAAACAATGATGCCAAAAGTTGGTGAGGAAATGCCTGATTTTACATTTAATAAAGTAGTGAATTACCAAAAGGATGAAATCAATAATAATGTTCTTAAAGGGAAATGGACCTTTTTAGATTTTTGGACCATAAATTGTGTTAGCTGTATTGCTAGCTTTCCTAAAATTGATAAACTTCAAAAAGAGTTTTCAGAAAAAACACAATTCATATTAGTAGGAAGAAATGACAAGCACAATCCAAATATAGAAAAAGTATACAAAGGTATTAGTAAGAAACATGATATGATGGTTGCAGCTGCTTTTGATTCGATTTATACAAAAAAATGGCAAATACATTCGGTTCCCCAAATATATGTTATAGATCCAAATGGTGTACTTAAGTATATTACAGATGGAAGAGATCTTACTCCTGCTAAAATCCAAAATTTAATTGATGGAATTGATGTTTCATTTTATGATAAAACCAGAGTTCCTTCTAATTTCATAAAAAATAAATTAGGATATAATACTGACGATTCAAGTTCTAAATTAATATATAGATCATTATTATCAGTTTGGGATGGCGAAGCACAAAAAATTGGCGACCACTTTAAGCTATTTATTTCATTAATGCAAAATGATTCAATTGTTAAAAACGATTATTTGTTAGAGCTAGAGAATGTTGGATGGAGCACAACCATGACACCATTGTATGCATTATATAATTACGCTTATTTTGGAAGATACACCTGGGTTCCACGTGATGAGCATTTTTTCGGGGAAAAATATGGCCAAATTGCTACTAAACCTATTTTAGAAATAGCAGACAAATCAAAGTTCGAATATGATTTCAAAGAAATTTTAGGTGCTGGCACATATAATTATAACTTAAAAATTCCTTTAAATGAATTGACTGTAAAAAATATGATGTCATATATGCAGGAAGATTTAAAGAGGGTATTTAAATACGATGCTACAATAGAAACAAGGGAACTGCCTGTATATGAATTCGTATTTACGGGTAAAAACAGAAATAAATTCAAAACTAAAGGTGGTGACAGGTTTTTTACTGAAGGTTCAACGGCAATAGGTTTTGAATGGGCTAATTGTCCAAGTAAGTATCTTTCAGGTAGTCTATATTATCTAATAGATGACAATGAAACCCCTATTATTGACAAAACGGGTATTTCAGGGAATATAGATTTTAAGATTAAAGCTGATATGACAAATTTAGAAAGTATAAGAAAAGCGCTCCAAAAGCAAGGATTAGATATAGTTAAAGGTACAAAAGAAATGAAAGTTCTTGTCATACGCGACCCCAAACCCGAAATAGCTGAACAATAATTTTAGAGTAATGAAAAAGATAATCTTTATAATAGGCGTACTGTATGTCCAGTCAATATCCGCCCAAATTTTAAAACCTGTTAAATTGAGTTTTTCATCTAATAAGATAGACAGCAATATCTATGAGGTGCATCTAAAAGCACAAGTTGATACAGGCTGGCATATATTTTCACAATACAGTGAGCAGGATGACGGCATCGGGCCATTGCCAACATCAATTACTTTTAAACAAAATGATATGGTAGCTATACAAGGCAAACCAAAAGAAGTTGGTGAGCTGCAAGAAAAATTTGAGGAAGTCTTTGAGGTCAACACAAAGTGCTATTATAATGAGGTGGTTTTTGTTCAAAAGGTCAAAACCAAAACAAACAAACCCGTAATCCTAGAGGGCACCATCACCTATATGGCATGCAAAGACGAGCAATGTTTAACTCCTCAAGAAGTAGAGTTTGAGGTAGTTTTAAATTAGCCCAATGTGTCATTGCGAGGAGGTACGACGTGGCAATCTTATGAAATAAAGCGCAATCATTTTAAATAAATTAATTCTAAATCCAAGTAAAAAACAACTATGGACAACCTTTGGTCATTCATGATATTGGCATTCGGTTCAGGTCTCGCAGCACTGTTAACACCCTGCGTGTTCCCCATGATACCATTGACCGTCAGCTTCTTCGGCACTAAAAACACAAACAATTCTTCTCCCTTGCAAGGAGGAGTGCCCGCAGGGGGAGGTGGGCTAAAAAAAGCCCTGCTCTACGGTTTTTTCATAATACTGATCTATGTCGTTGCAGGCACCATAGTGGCCAAAATAAACGGCCCCGAGTTCGCCAATTGGCTGAGCACCCATTGGTTGCCTAACGTTCTGTTCTTTCTCATATTCTTAATCTTTGCGATGTCCTTTTTGGGGATGTTCGAGTTGGCACTGCCCAGTAAATGGGTCAACAAAATGGATGGCTTGAGCAATAAAGGAGGCGTTTTGGGCATCTTTTTTATGGCATTTACCTTGGTGCTTATTTCATTTTCTTGTACCGGCCCTATTGTAGGAAGTGTATTGGTACTCTCAGCCGGTGGAGAAGTCATTAAGCCCATTGCAGGCATGTTTGCCTTTTCATTGGCATTGGCACTGCCCTTCACATTGTTTGCTGCCTTTCCAAAATGGCTGGAAAAACTGCCAAAATCAGGAGGTTGGCTGCAGGAGGTAAAAGTAGTGCTGGGCTTTTTGGAATTGGCACTGGCACTTAAGTTCTTGAGCGTTGCAGATCAGGTGTACCATTGGGGCATCTTAAACAGAGAGGTATATTTGGCACTATGGATAGTCATTTTTACATTGTTGGGTTTCTACCTGTTGGGCAAGATCAGACCGCCACACCACACCGAGCAAAAAACAACCTCGGTACCAAAAATACTAATGGCAACAATTGTATTCAGCTTTGTGGTATATCTCATTCCCGGTATGATTGGCGCCCCCTTAAAACCATTGTCAGGCTACCTGCCACCATTAACATCACAAGAATTCGTGATGAATCCAAACCTAATTTCATCGGGTGTCGAAACGGAAAACGAATCAAAGATCTCTCCGCTTCGGGGAGACGGAAGAAGTGAAGGGGAATGTGAGCCACCAAAATACGCCGACATGCTCCACCTGCCACACGGTCTTCAGGGCTATTTCGACCTGGAACAAGCAAAAACCTGTGCCAAGGCACAAAACAAACCCATCTTTATAGACTTTACCGGGCATGGCTGCGTGAATTGTAGGGAGATGGAAGCAAGGGTATGGAGCAATCCATACGTATTAAAAATA
>DASWKU010000178.1:0-1700 GCA_036396455.1 Flavobacteriaceae bacterium | reverse complement strand
TCGGTACGAATAGATTCCGGTAATGCCACATCCAGTTTTGAAGTCAATTTTAGCCCTTTTTGTTCGGCATGGTGCTTAAAATCACGAAGCAACCCATCGGTAAAATTTCGTAAAGAGACCCTTTCTATGTTGATAGGCATTTTGCCGGCTTCTATCTTGGAGAGATCCAAGACTTCATTAATTAATACCAATAAATCATGGCCGCTTTTATAAATGATTTCGGCACTTTCTACTTGGTCTTGGTTCAGGTTTTTCTTTTTGTTTTCCGATAAATCTTTCGACAAAATAAGCAAACTGTTAAGCGGTGTCCGTAATTCATGTGACATATTCGAAAGGAATTCCGATTTATACTTGCTGCTGAGTTCCAGTTGCTTAGTTTTTTGCTCAACATCATATTTCGCTGCTTCCACTTCTTTGTTTTTCATTTCCAACGATTGGGTTTGTTCCTCCAGTTCTTCATTGGTCATTTGCAATTCTTCCTGCTGCTGTTTCAGGTTTTGTGTTTGCTCCTCCAGTTCTTCATTCATTTGTTTCAGTTCCTCCTGCTGCGTTTGAAGTTCCTCACTCTGCACCTGTGTTTCTTCGAGCAATTCCTGAATTTGTTTTCTGGCAATGGCAGAATTAACGCTAATGGCAATACTTTCCATGGAAACATTGATAAATTCCTTTTCCGTTTCGTTAAAATCAGTTAGCCTGCCTATTTCTATGACGCCCAGTGTTTTGCCATCAAATATAAAAGGGGTAATGAGCAACTGTTTAGGTTTGGCATTCAGCACAGACGAAGTGATGCGCAGTTGTTCGTCTGTAACATCCGTTAAAGAAATTTGTTTTTGTTCCCGTACCGCCTGTCCAATTTGTCCTTCATTCAGCATAAATTTTTCTTTAATGTCTTTAGGCGACGAAAGGGCATAGTGTCCGCCAAGTATCAATGCATTTTCTTTATCGTTTAAAAGATAAACCACTCCAATATTTGCTTTTAGATAAGAACATAAAAAACGGATGGTATTACTTGCCAGTTCTTCTATGTTTTGGTCGCCCATTAATTTTTCGTTGAGTTGATTCTGGCCCACGGTAAGCCAATTGTGTTTTTCGTTTGCAGCGGTTGTTTCTCGCAACGATTGGGTCATTGTATTTAAGGCATTGCCTAAAATATCTTTGCCTGAACGGGGTGTCAAGCCAACTGTATAATTACCGGAAGCAACGCTGTTGGCGTTTTCGGTTACCTCACGGAAGCTTTCATTGATATTGACCAGTGAATTGAAAATCGGTTTTAGTTCATCTTTGGTGTTGTCTTCCAATTTTTCGGTGGCAAACTCACGGCCTGCAATTTTTTCGGCTTCTTTTGCAATGAAGGAAATCCTTTTGGCGATTCCCTGGATAATCCAGTAGAAGATGATAATTGCTATAATGACGCTTGCAACGATTAAGGCAATAATTAAATTTAAGGTGGCACTATAAGATGCATTATTGCTTGCTTTGTCATCTTGCATGTTTTTTTTGTTTCTATCAATAAGTTTTCCTAACTGGCTAATCGCGACGTCTCTCACTTTTGCCCCACTGTCAACTGAAATTCTAAAGGCTTGTTCGTTTTCACCTTTTATTGCCAGCAAAATAATGTTATCGACGACAGGTTTATAATCCACCCAAAGAACTTTGAATTCGTTCAGGTTTTTTTTCCCTTCTTCACTCGATATTTCTTC
>DASWKU010000177.1:0-12336 GCA_036396455.1 Flavobacteriaceae bacterium | reverse complement strand
TCTATTTTCGTATGACTGATTAGTTACAGCGACTTAAAAACACAAAATGAACTCCTTAAGATTAATAATTACCAACAGTAAGTATTTTGCTCCGGCTTTTGTTTTTGCTACCATAAACATCATTTTTGGAACCTGGGCGATTTACATTCCGGCCATTAAATCTAAATTGGGGATTGACGAAGGGGATTTGGGGCTGGCAATTTTTTGTATGGCAGTGGGTACACTTATCATGATATTATTGGCTCCAAAACTCATCAATATGTTAGGTGTTGGAAGGGCAACATGTTTTGGTGTCTTCTTTTTTTTATTCTCATTTATAATTCCGTTTGGTACAAGCCAATATCTGTGGTTTTGTTTTGGGATGTTTACTGTCGGTCTGTTTGCAGGGTTTACAGATGTGACGATGAATGCATTGGTGAGCGAAATTGAAAAAAAGGATAAGGTCCATATCATGTCTGCCAATCATGGATTTTTTAGTTTGGGAGGGTTTTTGGGAGCTGGTATTGGTGGTTTTTTTTTAACCAAGGATATTCTTCCAATTAATCATCTTTTGGTGGTCATTCTAATTTTGCTTGTCGTCAATCTCATATTCTTAAGAAAATATATTACGGTCTCTTCGGAAAAACTAGAAGATAATACCTTTAACTTTGATTTGGTATCACCTTTAATTGTTTTGGGCATTGTTGCCTTTTTTATCATGGCCACCGAAGGCGCCATTGTGGATTGGAGTGCTTTGTATTTGGAAAAAGTCTCCTTGGCAAAGCTATCTTGGATTGGTTTGGGGTATACCGTTTTTTCGGCAACGATGGCTTTAGGCCGGTTTTTTGGAGATGCCATTAGCAGTCGTTTTGGTTCCAAACCATTAATTTTAGGAGGGATATTTATTGCTTCCATAGGGTTTAGTTGTATTCTTATGGTAGGTCTAGTTATTGCGCTTATCGGTTTTGGGCTTGTAGGTATAGGACTCTCGGTTGTAATTCCTGAACTGTTTAGGCTGGCAGGAACAGTAAAAGGCTTGGATGCTTCAATAGGAATCTCATTTGTGTCGGGAATAGGATTTTTAGGATTTTTGGTCGGCCCCGTTTTATTGGGATTTTTAGCTGAACTATCCAGTTTGAAATTAAGCTTTTTGGCCCTTTTGATTTTTGTGATCGTTTCTTTTTTTACGGCCTTAACCCTAAAGAAGAGATAAGTGTTGAGCGTAGTAAGGATTTTAAAAATAACAAATTGTAATAGAAAATAGAACAATAATGATTATAATGTGATGAAAGCTAATTATATATAAAACAAAAAGTTAGTTAAGATATTTCTCACAACTTATATAATTTTATAGTATTTTGACGTTGTTTTATGCAATTGGACAATCTATTTTGATTTATACATAATTTCATAATAATTTCATTTGCAAGTGATATTATTAAAATCACAATTCTTCCTTTATTGATATTATAGCAAAGTAGTACAGTTGTTGCCTCATTATCTATTTTTTTAACAAGAATTAAAACTTCCTTTTGTTGGTTATTGACAGCCTCAAACTATAGAAATATTTTCCATTACAATTGTTAGGTATTTTGTCCCAATTACAGACATGAAATAATTGCTTCTGTTATAAAATTTAATTCCTAATTAAATCTAATAACAATGAAAACAATTACACAAACAATGCCCGTTTTCTTCCCATTTCATCGTAAAGTTAGGCCAAAACTAACCGTTAAAACCTTCCCAAACACCCTTATGTTTAATTATATCGTCTTAATAACGGTATTGTTTTTTACATCAATTGTAATTGCACAAGGGCCAGTACTTCCCGATGCAAACTCCTGTACTTCCAAGGATCTGGAATTGGTAGGTGTTTCGCTACCGCCACCGGGAAACGATCCATGTGCCTGTGGTGGTACAAGAACTCTCATGCTGACAATAGCAAACAAAACAGGGTCTACACGCACTTCTTTTGCATTGTGGGGAACCTTAAGGATTTACAACAGTGATGGTTCACTAAAGTCATCCGAACCTATTTTTGCCTGCGCAGGTCCTATACCTAAAACTGCTACATCTACATTGGCATCAAGTAAGAGCATAACATTCGATTGCGGTGAATCATTAGATATTATAGATTTATTCTTGGCATGGACTTCCGCCAGTCCTAATGAAACATGTGATAAATTAGAAAACAACCCGTCATTAATTGCTCCAAAATGTGGTACCTTGCCTGAAATAAACATTGTAGCCGGTGTGGACGCTGATTTTTCAGTAACGAACGCTACTTGCACTGTAGGCGGTTCCATAACGGTATTTCCATTTGGCGGAGTACCACCTTATAAAGTGGCATTGGGATCTGATGAAAGAACAGCTATTCCTGCTGGAGGTTCAACTACTTTTACGAATCTTTCTGCTGGTTCTCATACTTTTAATATAACTGATAGTCGACCATGTTCATCATCAAGAAGCCGAACAGTTGGTTCTTCTTCTGCACCAACAGCCAATGCCGGGGCAGATTTCACCAAGACCTGTACGGCAAATACAGGCGGGGGCACCATAGGCGAAACCGCAGAGTCCGGGTTTAGTTATTCATGGACATCTTCTCCAGCAGGCTTTACGTCGTCGGCAGCGAATCCATCGGTGAACCCGTCAGAGACGACCACCTATACCGTGGTGAAGACCAACGATTCGACCGGGTGCTATGATGATGATTCCGTTACGGTGACTGTAGATAATGCAGATGTGACGGCGGATGCTGGGTCTGATTTTACAAAAACATGTACAACAAATACAAGTGGAGGCACCATAGGCGAAGCTGCGTCTGCAGGTTTCAGTTATTCATGGACATCAGTCCCAGTTGGTTTTACTTCATCAGATGCCAATCCATCTGTTAACCCATCGGTAACGACCATATATACTGTGGTCAAAACTAATGATACCAGTGGCTGCAATGATGATGATTCTGTAACAGTAACAGTTGATGATACATTACCTGATACACCAAGTGTTTGTATTGTACAACCTACTTTGTGCGGACCTGCTACAGGGTCCATAACTATAAGCAGTCCTCTTGGAACGGATTATGAATATAGTATAGATAATGGTAACACTTGGCAGTCAAGTCCAAATTTCAACAATTTGGCTGCAGGATCTGTTACGGGTATAAAGGTTAAAAATGTTAATACCGGATGTATATCGGCAGCAGTTGATTGTGATGATTCAGATTGTACACCTCCTAGCGGTATTGCAGAAACTAAAGAGATTTTGAAAATTGAAGAAGTTTTAAAACCAATGGCTTCAGTGAAAGCTTATCCTAATCCGTTTGATAATACAATTAGCTTTAAAGTGGATTCTTCCAAAGAATCAGAAGGTAGTTTGGAATTGGTTAATATGTTTGGTCAAAAGATAATGACTGTTTATAATGGAAAAATAGATGCAGGAACCAGTACGTTTGAAGTCAATATACCTACACAAAAAACCACTACGCTAATTTATGTTTTGCGTTTGGGGGAAGAACGAATAACTGGAAAATTGATACAACTAAAACGTTGAAATACAAATATGGGTTGAGTTAAAACGACTATTGGTTTTAACTCAAAAAATGTCCAGTGAAGTTAACTTCACTGGACATTTTATAATTTAAAAGATTATCTGCAAATTGATAATACCTAGTAAGATTTGTCACTAATGTTTTGCCTTTAAAACTTCTGGCATTTTTTGTCTAAATCTATTTAATCTAGGGATAGAAACGTTTCTTACATAAGGTTGATTGGGATGAAGTCTTTCATAGTTTTGGTGATAGTCTTCAGCTTTCCAGAATTTTTGAAAGGGATAGACTTCGGCAGCAATTTTTGCATTTAATGCTTTGGAGAGTGCTTCTTTTTTCTTTAAAATAATTTGCTTTTGTTCTACATTCTGATAAAAAATAATGGAACGATATTGGGAACCGTGATCTGGGCCTTGACCATTCACTTGGGTTGGGTCTTGGGATGCAAAATAAACATCAACCAAAGTGGCAAAACTTACAACATTTGGGTCATAAATGACCTCAACAGCTTCGGCATGTCCAGTTTGTCCTGTATTGCTAGCTTCATAAGTTGGGTTTTTGCTATGCCCACCAGAATAACCATTAATGGCTTCGTCTACACCTTTGACGCTTTCATAAACAGCCTCCACACACCAGAAACAACCACTGGCAAAATAGGCTTTGGCCTTTCCGTTTTGTAAAGGCACCTCTACAGGTTTTGTGTCGACAACGGTTTGTTGTTTGGAATTGGATTGGGCATTATTTTGACAGCTAAATAAAGTGGTAATCAATAGAACAGAAAATACTTGTTTCATAATTTTAAATTTTCAAAGTAGTCGTTCAAAATTAAGAAACCTTATCACATTGAATTTAAAAATTATCTTAAATCAAAAAGCCCTTGCGATTCGCAAGGGCTTTCCGATTTTATAAAACTATTCGCTTAATTAAGTTTTGCAAATAGCTTTTTCATTTTTTCTTTTTCTTCTGAGGCCAATTGTGCATCCACCAAAATGCGTCCACTATGCTCATCTGTTACTACCTTTTTACGGGAAGCAATCTCTACTTGTATTTGAGGCGGAATGGTAAAGAAAGAACCTCCTGAGGCACCTCTTTCAATGGCGACAACTGCCAATCCATTTTTCACATTATTTCGAATCCTGTGATAGGCCTCGATCAAACGCGATTCAATTTGTTGCTGATATTCTTCAGATTTTTTGATTAAAGCCAATTCTTCTTTTTCGGTTTCAGCCAAAATGGCATCCAATTCGCTTCGTTTGTGTTTTAGGTGGGTTTGACGTTCTTTAAGGCGATCTTTGGTTTCAGAAATCACTTCTTTTTTCTGATCGATTTGCACCCTAAATTCCTTAATATGTTTTTCGGCCAATTGGATTTCAAGTTCCTGAAATTCAATTTCCTTTGTCAAGGAGTTGTATTCCCTATTATTTCTAACGTTTTTTTGTTGTTCGCTGTATTTTTTGATGAGTGCCTTGGCTTCTTCAATCAAATTCTTTTTTGAACTAATTTCGTTGTCAATTAATTCAAGGTTTGTACTTAATTTTTCCAATCTTGTGTTCAAACCCTCAACTTCATCTTCTAGATCCCGAACTTCCAATGGAAGTTCTCCTCTTACGTTTCTAATTTCGTCGACTCTAGAATCGATTAATTGTAAATCGTACAATGCCCTTAATCGATCTTCGACAGAAACTTCAACTTTTTTTGTCATAATTATAAATACTTTACCGGATTTGTATTTGTTGTTGATAAAACGACTGCAAAATTAGTAAATTTTTTTGATAGATAATCAGCTAAAAAGTTTTTTGTGTATTGCTCACTTTCATAATGACCAATATCTGCTATAATAATTTGATTTTCAGCAGTAAAAAAGTCATGATATTTTAAATCTGAAGTTATAAAAACATCAGCATTTGCTGACTTTGCGGACTGAATGGCAAAACTTCCTGAACCTCCCAAAACGGCAACTTTTTTTATTGTTTTTTTTATGATTTTTGAATGTTTTATACAGGAAGCCTTCATTTTATCCTTAACAAATTGAAGAAACTCGATGGTATCCATCTCTTTTTCCAGCTCTCCAACCATGCCCATCCCTATATTTTGATTGAAATTGTCGAGGGTTGTAACTTCAAAAGCCACTTCTTCATAAGGATGGTTTTTAAACAGGGCATTTAAAATTTTTGGCTCTAAATGCTTGTGGAATGTAACAGAAATTTGGGTTTCCTGTTCTGAATGCAATTTCCCAGGCTCCCCTATTGTAGGATTGGATTGTTCATTGCCTAGGTAAGTTCCAAGTCCTTCTGTATTAAAACTGCAATTGCTGTAATTACCAATATTACCGGCACCAGAATTAAATAAAGCAGTTCTTAATTTTTCAGCATTTTTTTTAGGAACATAAGTTGTCAATTTTTTAATGGTGCCTTGCTGTGGTATTAGAATGTGCTTATTTTTTAATCCCAAAGTGTCACAAATTATACTGTTCACGCCTTGTATTGCATTATCCAAAGCCGTATGCATGGCAAAAATATTAATGTTGTTTTGAATGGCTTTAATGACAACCCGCTCTACATAATTGGTGCCATTGATCTTTTTTAGACCTTTAAAAATGATGGGATGGAAACTCACGATGAGATCGCATTTTTTTTCGATGGCCTCATCCACAACGGCCTCAAGTGTATCAAGCGTTATCAATATCCCAGTGACCTCATTGTTTTTGTCTCCAACCAACAGACCAACATTATCAAAATCTTCGGCATAGTTCAAAGGAGCTATTTCTTCAAGAGAATTTATAACGTCGTTTACAATCATTACATATTTGTTTGCTTCAAAGATAAAATATTTTACTTTCGCCATAATGAAATTATTGCGATACATAGTATTTCCCCTTGTTCCGTTTTATTATCTGGTGACTTGGCTGCGAAATAAACTCTATGATTTGGGATTAAAATCTTCTACACGTTTTGATGTTCCTGTGATTTGTGTTGGCAATTTAAGTGTTGGGGGAACAGGAAAGACCCCTATGACCGAGTATTTGATAAGGCTATTGAAAAATGATTATAAAATAGCCACATTAAGCAGAGGTTATAAAAGAAAGACCAATGGTTTTGTCGTTGCAGATGAAACTATGAACGTCCTTGATATGGGTGATGAACCGTTTCAGTTTTATAAAAAATTTAATGGCATTATAGTGAGCGTTGATACCGATAGACGCCATGGTATTGGTCGATTATTGGCTTTAAAAAATAAACCGGATGTCATTTTATTGGATGATGCTTTTCAACATCGAAAAGTAAAAGCTGGATTCAATATTTTGTTGACGGCTTACGATAATTTGTACTGCAACGATATGGTTTTGCCGACAGGCAATTTGAGAGAGCCCAAATCTGGAGCTAAACGGGCAGATGTGATTGTGGTAACTAAATGTCCTAAGTTTATTTCTGGGACCGAAAAACAACAGATCATTGATAGTTTGAAACCATTGGAACATCAATCTGTTTTTTTTAGCTCGATTGTATATTCAGATAAAATCAAAAATTCATTCGAAGAAAAAAAGCTTCAAGATTTACAGGACAAAATGTTTACACTGGTTACAGGAATTGCCAATGCTAAGCCATTGGTTGACTTTTTACATACAGAAGGCCTAAAATTTGAACATCTGAGTTTTAAGGACCATCATGAATTTTCTGAAAAAGATATTAAGTATTTAAAAGCGAAAGGATTAATAGTTACTACCGAAAAAGATTTTGTGCGATTGAAACCGTTTTTTAAAAATTCGAATTCAATGTTTTATCTTCCAATTGAAACCAATTTGAGCAATGCCAAAAAATTTGATACTCTAATTGAAAAATTTATAACTAGCTTTTAACAAAGGATTTAGAGCCTTTTGTGTTTGTAAGGGCACTAAACAATTTCTTCTCAAAATCCTCCTGTTTAAAAGGTTTGGAGATAATGTCGTTAAAACCGGCTTCGTCAAACTCATGCATTTTATCTTCAAGGGTTACAGCGGTAAGCGCGAAAATGGTGAGCTCTTTATCAAAAGTTCTGATGATTTTGGTGGCTTCCAAGCCACTGATACCTGGCATGTGGATGTCCATTAAGACGACACTGTATTTGTTTTCCTTAACCATGTCTACGGCATCTTCGCCATTGTCGACCACATCACATTCTAGATTTATTTTGTTCAAAATCTTTTTAGTGATCATTTGATTAATTTTATTGTCCTCGACAACTAAAATTTTAATGTTACTTAAGTCCAATTGATTAATGTTTTTAGAATAGTTTTCTTTTTTGACCACTTCAGTTTTTTCTGAATATTCAAGAGGGATTTCAAATGTAAAAGTGGAACCCTTACCTAATTCGCTTTTTAGATAAATCTTACCTTTTAATATTTCGATAAGTCCTTTTACGATGGAGAGGCCTAAACCAGTGCCACCATATTTTCTATTGATCTGGATAGAACCTTGTGAAAAGCTTTCAAACATGTTATCTTGCTTTTCTTTGGTGATGCCTATACCATTATCTTCAATTTCAATTTTTAATTTGTAAATATTGTCCTTTTTATCAATATTGGAGACCCTTACCCAAATATCTCCATCTTTGGTGAACTTAATAGCGTTTCCAATGAGGTTTATCAAGATTTGGGAAATTTTTAATTGATCTCCAACAAAGTTTTCCGGCAATCCTTTTTCATAACTATAGTGCATTATTATGTTGTTGTCCATTGCAGAATTATTTAGGGCAGCAATGACATTTTCAATCTTCTTTTTCAAGTTGAACGGTTCAGGATCCAATTCCACTTTATTTGCCTCAATTTTATTGATTTGAAGGATGTCGTTTATAAATGTCAACAAATAATCTCCTGAGAATTTTAGGGATTTTAAATGTGGAACCTGCTCTGGCTTTGGGTTTTCGTCCAACAACATATTTGTTAAACCGGTAACGGCATATAAAGGAGTTCTTAACTCATGTGTTACGGTTGACAAAAAATTGGCTTTAGTTTTTGAAGCCAATTCAGCTTTTTCTTTAGCAATCACCAACTCGTCATTCTTTTTATGGAGCATGTTGTTGGTTTTTAGCCTAATATTGTTGTTTTTGTACAATGAAAGTGTAAGCAGCGAAAGGATCGTAATTAAGGCAATACTTAAAATGGTTGTTATTTTTGTCAAACTGTTCTCGGCTTCTTGCTTCTCAACTTTTGTTTTAAGTTCTTGGTAGTTATCGTTGTTGTATTGGTTTAGATATTGCGCTTTTTTTTCGGGTGAAAGGTTCTCTCTTTTAATGTTTTGAATCGAATCGGAAAACGTGACATACTTTTTCAAAAATTCACTTGCCAATTTATAATCTTCTGATTTTTGATAAATATCACTCAACGTCAGATAACCGGCATTTATATTTTCAAAAAAATTATTCTTTTTAGCAATTTCCAGTCCTTCATTTGTCATGGAAAGGGCCAATTCGGTATTGTTTAGGTTATGCATAACGTTTCCACTACTAATTAAAGCACTGCTATGTGTTTTTGCCTGATCGTACTGTTTGGCCAGAAGAATGGTTTTTTCCAATGAAGCCTTTGCCGATTTATAATCATTTAATTGAATATAAACTTTGGCTTCATTCAAGCAAACTTCAGGTATAAACTCCTCAAGATTTTCTTCTTCAAATTTCGTTTTTGCAGAATTGAAGTAATCTAAAGCGGTTGCATATTCTTTTTTACTGGCATGGACAATTCCGCTAATGTTATAAGTAATGGCGAGATTCCCGTAGTCGCTAATTTCTCTCTGAATTCCAGCTGCCCTTGTAAGGGACACAATGGCATTATCCTTCTCTTCTACAATGAATTGCAGGTTGGCAATTTTGGCATAGACAATTCCTTGTTCTTTTTTATCACCAATCTTGATAGCGATTTCCAAGGCTTTTTCGAGATTGTCCTTTGCATTAAAATAATCGCCACGATCGATATCAAAACCCGCTTGGGTAATTTGATTTTCAATATTCATTTTAAGTAAGTCAACATCTTCATCATCATCAGTTTGAGCTGATGATGGCAGATAAAAACAGATAAAGAAAGCAACTATATAATATTTGATTTGGGACATATTTGGGTCACTTTATTCGACAAATATAATTATTTATTCGATAAAAGTGATGATTTATCCGATAAATTGCAAATTAAATCTAAAATTCTAGAAGAATATCCCGTTTCATTATCGTACCAACCCACTATTTTTACCATGTTTCCAATTACCGAAGTCATTAACGCATCAAAAATACAAGAATGCCTATTTCCAACTATATCAATAGAAACAATTGGATCTTCGGTATATTCTAAAATGCCCTTTAAATAAGTTTCAGAGGCGTTTTTAAAGGCAGTATTGATCTCGTTTATTGAAACTGTCTTTTCAACATTAAAGGTAATATCCGTTAGCGATCCATTTGCAACAGGCACTCTGATGCCACAACCACCAATGACATTGGAGAGTTCAGGAAAAATTTTTGTCAAAGCTTTTGCGGCTCCAGTTGTAGTTGGAACAATGGATTGCCCAGCAGCTCGGGCACGTCGGAGATCTTTATGGGGTTGGTCGTGCAAACTTTGATCTGTTGTGTAGGAATGTATAGTTGTTATATATGCCTGTTTAACACCACATAAGTTGTTTATCACTGAAATCATGGGTGCTGCATTATTTGTGGTACAAGAAGCATTGGAAATAATAGTTTCAGTACCATCCAAAATAGCATCGTTAACACCTAAAACAACGGTTTTGATATCATCATCAATAGGAGGGACTGATAAAATGACACATTTTGTTCCATTATTTAGATGGAGTTGCAAGTCTGCTTTGGTCTTAAATTTTCCTGTGGCTTCAACTACAAAATCTACATGATAAGATTTCCAGTCTATAGTTAGGGGATGTTTTTGGTTTAAAAGAGGGATTTTTTTTCCACCAATAATGATATGCTTGTCATCATAAGAAACGTCTTCGTTAAGAACACCATGAATGCTATCATATTTTAATAAATGCGATAATGTTTTGGAATCGGCAATATCATTTATGGCAACAACTTGAATGTCTTTCCTTTCTAGAATGAGCCTAAAAACACGTCTGCCTATCCTTCCGAAGCCATTAATAGCAACATTGATCATTAATTGATATGTTTTTGTGCTTTGTACGAAGATCTTACCAAGGCACTGCTTTCTACATGACGAAACCCTAAATCCAAACCAATTTGTTTGTATTCTTCAAATTGCTCTGGAAGTATAAACTGCTTGACAGGTAAGTGTTTTTTACTGGGTTGAAGATATTGCCCGATGGTAACCACGTCCACATCATGTGCTTTTAAATCATGGAGGGTCTCAATAACTTCTTCACGGGTTTCTCCCAAGCCAAGCATAATACCCGATTTGGTTCGACGTTGTCCCTGAGATTTCAAATATTTTAAAACACCTAGGCTTCTATCGTATTTTGCCTGTATTCTAACTTCACGGGAAAGCCTGCGGACTGTTTCAATGTTATGCGATACCACTTCAGGGGCCACTTCAATAATCCTATCCAGATGTCGTTCTACACCCTGAAAATCCGGAATCAGAGTTTCCAAAGTCGTATCTGGATTCATTCTGCGAACGGCTTTTACGGTTTCTGCCCACATAATGCTTCCCATATCCTTTAAATCGTCTCTATCTACGCTCGTCAATACGGCATGTTTGATGTTCATAATTTTAATGGAACGGGCTACTTTTTCAGGTTCATCCCAATCCAAGGTTTCCGGTCGTCCGGTCTTTACGCCACAAAACCCACAAGACCGTGTACAGATGTTTCCCAAAATCATAAACGTTGCAGTCCCCTCTCCCCAACATTCACCCATATTTGGGCAACTACCAGAAGTACAAATGGTATTGAGCTTGTATTTGTCAACTAGACCTCTCAGTTCGGTGTATTTTTTTCCGGTTGGAAGCTTAACACGCAACCATTTCGGTTTTGCCTGTCGCTCTTGTACACTATTTGAAGTCGTTTCTGTATTCATTCAGACTTAAATTTACAGATGCAAAGATACAAAGTTAAATGATAAGAACATGTTATAATGTGGTGAGATACCAAATGCTAAAGCCAATCAAAAACAGAATCCCCAACCAGCTTAAAATATGCATAGTTATTGATGGTCGCCATTCTTTGGGTGTATGCTTGCTGCTCATCAATTTATAGTTAATGATAGCATAGAATGGTGCTGTTAAAAAAGAAAGAATTGTAGCAATCTTGACTAGAAAGCCCATTTCAGAATTTAAAAAGAAGAAAATAATAATGGTGCCCACAGTAAGAATGAGAATCCAGAACAAATAACCACGTTTTAAAATGTTTCCAAAAAGCAATTGGGACGTTTTTTCCATGGCTCTTGGTGACGCATCCAATGTTGTTAAGGTGGTACTGAACATGGTTGTAAATGCAGCAATACCAATGATGGCATACGACCAATTACCTAGACTTTTAGTGTACATGGTGATGAGTTGGTTGGCGAATTCACCTCCTTTTGCACTAAAAGCTTCACCGCTTTGGAACATAATCAATGCCCCCAAAGCAATAAAACCAAGACCTAAAATAATGGTTGCCAAATATCCAACATTAAAGTCGAACAACGACGATTTTACATTGTAGCTGGTATCATCCTTATTTTTTTCAATGGCCCAAAGTGAATGCCAAACTGAAATGTCCAAAGGTGCTGGCATCCAACCCATAAAGGCAATTAAGAATGTGATTTCAATGGTGCTTTTTGGTAAAATTTGGTTGAAGTTTATTACATGTGTATATTCAGTTGATGCCAAAAATACCGCA
>DASWKU010000176.1:0-12181 GCA_036396455.1 Flavobacteriaceae bacterium | reverse complement strand
GCCCACAACTTAAGAAAGAAAATTGCGGCCTAAGGGCAGCTTGGCCTCATTTTAAAAATCTCGGCTTTTTTTGATGGGGCACCTTAAAAATCAATACAATAAAAAAAACCGCCTCAAATTTTAGTATTGAGACGGCTTCTTCATTTTATGGGATTCCCGCATACGCAGGAATTTGTTATTTGATCATCTCATAACTACGTTTAATAAAATTGGTCAATTCCTCACCTTTTAACAAGCCTTGTGAAAGTCGTGCCAAATCCAAGCTTTGATTGATCAAACGTTCCTGTTTCTTTTTGGTTTTGGTATTTAAGATTTCTCCAACCAATTCACTATTGGTGTTGACCACAAGGTTGTACATTTCCGGGAAATTGCCCATGCCAAACATACCGCCACCTCCAGTTTGCTGCATTTCCTTCATACGGCGCATAAACTCGGGTTGTGTAATCATAAAAGGTGCGGCATCGCTATCCATGGGTTCCAATTGTACCATAAACTTTTCAGAAGGAATCACTTCTTTTAATAAATTATCCAATTCTGTTTTTTGTTCATCGCTCAATTTGGAAATTTTGGTGTCCTCCTTTTTAATAAGATTATCAATATGGTCGGCATCTACCCGTGCAAACGAAATTTTCTCTTTGTTTGTTTCCAACTTTTGCATCAAATGGCTTACGATTGGCGAATCCAATAACAACACCTCGTAACCTTTGGCTTTTGCAGCTTCAATATAGCTGTGTTGCGCTTCTTTATCAGAGGCGTATAAAATTACCAACTTATCGTCCTTATCGGTTTGGTTGGCCTTGATCTTGTTGTACAGTTCTTCATAAATATAGTACTTACCATCTACAGTTGGGTAAAGTGCAAAGGCATCGGCTTTTTCAAAGAATTTTTCTTCTGAAAGCATACCGTACTCTATCACGATTTTAATGTCGTCCCATTTCTTTTCAAAATCTTCACGATTATCCGTAAACAAGGCTTTTAACTTATCGGCTACTTTACGGGTGATATAGGACGAAATCTTTTTAACGGCACCATCGGCTTGAAGGTATGAACGCGATACGTTCAACGGAATGTCCGGTGAATCGATCACACCACGCAACATGGTCAGGAATTCTGGTACAATCCCTTCAACGTTATCGGTAACGAACACTTGATTTTGATACAACTGGATTTTATCCCTTTGCATGTTGAGGTCGTTCGTCATTTTTGGGAAATACAGAATCCCAGTTAAATGGAAAGGATAGTCCACATTTAAATGGATATGGAACAAAGGCTCTTCAAATTGCATGGGATACAACTCACGGTAAAAGTCGTTATAGTCTTTATCTTCCAAATCGGTTGGCTGTTTGGTCCAGGTCGGATTTGGATTGTTGATGATATTATCGACGGTTATTTTTTCAGGTTTTGCATCTTTTTTAGCGTCCTCTGGAAGTGGTAAGGTTTTTTCTTTGGTTCCAAACTTGATGGGAATTGGCATGAACTTGTTGTACTTCTTCAATAAAGCAGTGATACGGAAATCTTCCAAAAACTCTTTGGAATCATCAGCAATATGAAGGATGATTTCGGTACCTCTTTCTGTTTTGTCTGAAGGCTCTAAGGTAAACTCCGGACTGCCATCGCAGATCCAATGGGCAGCTGGCTCATCTTTATAGGATTTTGTAATGATTTCCACTTTTTTGGCCACCATGAATGAAGAATAGAAACCAAGACCAAAATGGCCGATGATACCAGAATCCTTGCCAGCATCTTTATATTTTTCCAAAAATTCTTCGGCTCCTGAAAAGGCAATTTCATTGATATACTTTTCAACTTCTTCGGCAGTCATTCCCAAGCCTTGGTCAATGATGTGAAGTTTTTTGCCTTTTTTATCGACTTTAACTTCAATAACTGGATTGCCATATTCAACTTTGGCTTCTCCAACGCTAGTGAGGTGTTTAAGTTTTAAAGTGGCATCGGTTGCATTGCTGATCAGTTCACGTAAAAAGATTTCGTGATCGCTGTACAGGAATTTTTTAATGAGCGGAAAGATATTCTCAACGGAGACATTAATATTTCCTTTTGTCATAATATTTCTGTTTTAAGATGATTAAAATTGTTTTTCTTTTATTGACAACAAAAATGCCAATTGCTGAAACGTGACAAACTGACACCAATAAAAAAGCCATTACTAATGAATGGCTTTTTTTAGTAATTACAACTCTAATCTTTCATTCTCTCTTCAGGCACTTCGATTTCTTCCTTCTTTTTTAAATATTTTTCCAACCATTGGTCCTGTTCCCAAAGCATATGTAGAATAGACTCTTTTGCAGCATAGCCATGACTTTCTTTTGGTAGCATGACCAATCGAACAGGTGCACCCAACCCTTTAAGGGCGTTAAAATACCGCTCACTTTGCAAAGGATATGTGCCAGAATTATTATCGGCTTCACCATGGATGAGGAGCAAGGGTGTTTTCATGGTATCAGCATGCATAAAGGGCGACATATTGTAATAGATTTCTGGAGCTTCCCAATAATTGCGCTCTTCACTTTGAAAACCAAAAGGTGTCAAGGTTCTGTTATAGGCGCCACTTCTTGCAATACCAGCAGCAAACAAGTTGGAATGCGATAACAAATTAGCGGTCATAAATGCTCCATACGAATGTCCTCCAACCGCAATGCGATCCCGATCAATATAACCGAGAGCATCTACAGCGTCAATTCCTGCTTTTCCATTGGCAACCAATTGTTTTATAAAGCTGTCATTGGGTTGTTCATCTCCCTCGCCAACAATTGGGAAGGAGGCATCGTCGAGGACCACATAACCTCTGGTAACCCAATAAATTGGTGAACCGTAAGATGGATAGGTGAATTCATTGGAATTTGAGGTGCTTTGTGACGCACTATTTTTATCCTTGTACTCTCTTGGGTAGGCCCACATAACCATTGGGTATTTTTTGCCTTCTTCATAATCAGTAGGTAGATATAGGGTTGCAGTTAGATCCAAGCCGTCATCACGTTTGTATTTGATCACTTCTTTATACACATTTTGAATGCTTTTAAAAGGGTTTTCAAATTGTGTCAATGGAATTAACCCAATACGTTTTTTTATGTTTCTAATGTAATAATTGGGGAATTCATTTTTGGATTCAATTTGGACCACAATTTCTCCAGCTTTTGCATTAAGGGCAAAAGCAAGGGTTTCTACTTGGTCGGTCAGATTGGATTGGTAAAGGCGATTCTTCTGTTTTGAAGTCAAATTAATTTCATCGACAAAAGGAAATTTTCCTTCTGGAGTATAACCATCTCCCATTAAATAAGCAGTATTGTTCTCTAAATCCAAAACACGTTCACCAAATTCATTGTCCTTGGTAACAAAATCTCCAGGATCACTATAAACGTCCTGATAGCTACGATCAAATACTATTTCCGGTTTTTGTTTTGGGTTGGAAGGGTTAAAGATATAGGTGCGGGTATTTCGTGTATTCCACCATCTATCATACGCAATGGCGGTTGTGTTGTTGCCCCAAATTATTCCTGCAAAGCGGTCCTTTGTTTTTAAGAGCGACATAACTGGACCATTGAATGGTGCATTTTGCTGGAAGACCTCATCTCTAAAAGGCACTTCGTTTTCGGGATCACCACCATCCAAAGCCTCGACCCACATTAGTGTAGCTGGCTTATCATTCCTCCATCCAATATCTCGTTTGCCTGTTCGTTCTGCCATAAAACCTTTGGGCAGATCTTCAATGAGTGGCACTTCTAGAATGGTTTTTACGAAATCACCATTGTTTTTATAGATGGCTGTTTTTGACGGAAATCGATAATAGGGAACCAAATATGAGAAGGGTTTTTCAATAGTAGTAATCATGACGTAATTTCCGTCAGGTGAAAAATCAACACTGCGATACATGGCCGTAGGTTTCCAAATGGACACCTTGCCATCAATGGACACTTTTCGCAATTCGGAAAGGGTGAGTTGTTCAAAATTGTACTCATCATTAGGGTTTTTCAATAAATCCTGATAAGTTCTATTTTGTGCTTTTACACCAGCCTCACTAATTGAAACTGTTGGCCCCGTTGGGACAGCTTCTTTTGTATTGATCAAGGCTTTGCGGTTCTCTGGGAGAAATTCTACCAATAATGCACTACTGTCTTTGAACCAAGTAAATGGCCTTCCTACGTTTGCATTTAAATTGGGATTGCTAATTTTTGTGGCCTTTGCTTTAGGAATATCCAGAATCCAGAGTTCTACGCCTGTATTGGTGGTATTGGTGAAAGCCATTAACTGTTCGTTGGGAGCATACAAAAAATTGGCATAACGACCATTTGCTGGTAAGCCTGTTACTTCTTGGATCTCACCATTTACACCAACACGAACTTTAATATCGGTATTGTACCTGGTTCGGCTTCCAATATTTGTGACGGGATTGATCCGCAAGCCACCTAGGCGCAATTCTTCTTCAGAAAGTTCATCTATGGTTTTGTAATTACTTCGGTATAAAAAAACAATATTTTCACCTTTGCTATCCATCCTGATACTTGGAGCAAGAGGAGCTTCTGCAAGTTCGAGAATGTTTTTGTGTGGTTTTTGATAGGTCAGGTTTTCCTGTCCGAAATTGAATAGGGACAGCAATATAAAAAAGATAACTAATTTGGCTTTCATTTTGTATTTAGTTTGTTGAAGATAAAAATAACTAAAATATAATTCTTATATTTTTAATGCTTGTTAAAATTGCTTTGTTAATTATTAAAAACAAATGAGTTTTAACCTTTCAAATTATTAATTGATTAATTTTAAGTTTTAAACTGTATATTGAAAAAAAATAATATTATGTATAATTCCAGAATAATAGGTTTAGGATATTATGTTCCCGACAATGTGGTAACCAATGAAGATTTATCCAAGCTTATGGATACCACAGACGAATGGATCCAGGAACGCACGGGAATACAGGAAAGAAGGTGGATAAAAGAAGGCACAAATGATACCTCGGCTGTCATGGGAGCCAAGGCCGCTAGAATTGCCATTGAAAGAGCTGGACTTACAAAAGACGATATAGACTTTATTGTATTTGCGACCTTGAGCCCTGATTATTATTTTCCGGGATGTGGTGTGTTAATTCAAGACTTATTGGAAATGCCAACCATTGGTGCCTTGGATGTGAGAAACCAATGTTCAGGTTTTGTCTATGGCTTGTCGGTTGCGGATCAATATATTAAAACCGGGATGTACAAAAACATTTTGGTCATTGGAGCTGAATACCATAGCAATGGTTTGGACAAAACCACACGCGGCAGGAATGTTACCGTTATTTTTGGTGATGGAGCTGGAGCTTGTGTTTTATCGCGGGAAGAAAACGCTTCAAGAGGTATTTTGTCCACACATTTACATAGCGAAGGTAAATATGCCGACAAACTCATTGTGGCTTCTCCAAGCATTGCCCATTGGGTTCCCGAAATACTGGAATCTGAAGAAGAAGATTTGTCCTATTTTCCTTATATGGATGGTACTTTTGTGTTTAAACATGCGGTTGTTCGGTTTAGTGAAGTGATCATGGAAGGTCTGGCCAAAAATAACCTTAATAAGGAAGATATTGATCTATTGATTCCACATCAGGCCAATCTTCGGATTGCACAATTTATTCAGAAAAAGTTTGGATTGAGAGATGACCAAGTGTTCAATAACATTATGAAATATGGTAATACCACGGCAGCGTCTGTGGTGATTGCTTTGACAGAAGCTTGGGAAATGGGCAAAATAGAAGAAGGTGATATCGTTGTGCTTGCTGCTTTTGGCAGTGGCTTTACTTGGGCAAGTGCGATTATAAAGTGGTAATGAATTCCTGCGAAGGCAGGAATCTCTTAACGAAAACTATTTAAAACCATAAACTTTACAAATAGGGTCTTGAAATAATTGCCATTGGATTTCGAAAAATAGATTATAAGATTCCCACTTCCGTGGGAAAGTAAAAAACCCAGACTGCTATCGTCTGGGTTTTTCAGCTATTAACCAACCTACTAACACTAAAAACTATAAAACAGTGAATTTTATAGCAGATTAATTTTTAAAACTTATCACTTACTTATAGACGTAAAAAATCTATTTTTATTTCATTCATTAACATTTTTAACTATCAATTAACATTAAAACAACAAAAACCCGAAACTTCAAAGCTTCGGGTTTTCTTATTTAATAACCAAACATTAACACTAACCATCAACTATTATGCAGGTCATTAAATTTTAGTTTATATAAATCCACCGCCACCTTCTTTAGTGTTGTCATCTCTGTCCTTACGAGCTTTGGCACGGTATTTTCCGCCTCCAAAACGGTAATTCAAACCAATATTCCAGGTATTGCTTTCCCAGTTGAATTCTACATCTTGTCTGTAAGGTCTTGTTCCAGAGCCTTTAAATTTCATGGTATTAAAGACATCGTTGTAGTTAAAGCTGAATGTTCCTCTATCTTCAAGGAAATTAACTCTCAAACCAAGGTTTACAAAATACATGGGGTCAATATCAAACTGAAGGGTTTTGTTCTCACCTCTATAAAAACCAAATGCGGTAAAGCTGAAGGTTTTATTGACCCTAAAATTATTGAACATTCTAAAGTTCCAAGCCACATTGTCAACTTCGGTTACCTCAGTGACAATGTCATCTATTGTTGCTGTTTCGATAGGAGCGTCCAAACGTTCTGAAATCCCTTTTTGTGTTTGAGAATAAAGATCGAAACTTCCGTTAATACTCCACCATTTTGTAGGTCTGTAATTAGTGGATAATTCCACGCCATAGGCTGAAGTATCATCAAAGTTGTCGTGGGTCAAAATAATCCGTCCTGAATTGACATCTGTCCTGTCAACAAATAAGGCTCTATTGATCTCATCAGAAATTGCTCTGTAAAATACGCCAGCGGTAACACTTCCTTTTTGGTCTTTTAGATTTCTTGTATAATTTACTTCAACTGAATTTGTGAATTGAGGCCTTAGATCTTGCTTTCCATAAGAAGAAATAAGTGGGGTACTCCATTCTTTTATTGGATTGACTTGACCAATTCCTGGGCGATCAACCCTACGGCTATAACTTAATTGATAAGAATTTTTTTCAGATGGTGTATATGTAAAAAAGGCAGATGGATACACTTCAACATAATCATGATTGAATGTAATAGGGTTGGTATCTCCGGTACCTATTTCAGTTTCCAACGCCAAGGCATCTACATTTACACTTTCAACACGTGCCCCTATTTGGTAAGTCCATTTTTCAAATTTCTTACTGTAAGTTGCATAAGCTGAATAAATATCCCGGGTATAATCAAAATTTGTATCTGGGGTTGGTCTCAAGACTCCCATATTGTTATAAGATTGACCCGTTGAAGAGAAATCAATAACTGAATTATATAATCTAGCTTCAAGGCCTAATTCCAATTTAGCCGCATCAGACAAAGGGTTTACATAATCTAAATTAATTGTTGTGTTTTTTCTATCGGTCAAATTAGTATCACTATAATCCTGTTGAGTTCCCAATAAGAAGTCATAATCAACAGGACTATTGTCATCAAAAATATTGTGATCGACTTCCAATTCAATGTTATGTCCTTCCTTGTCAAAAGTTAGCTTGTAATCAAAGTTATATTGTGATGATGTATTGCTGCCATCTGCCAAAAATCTTTGCCTTTGGTTAAACGAGGAATTATTATAAAATATCGCATCAGTTTGCCCTTCAGTACTGCTATCTGACGTGTTTTGATTAGTGAAAATCGAAATGGTATTTTTATCATTCAAATAAAAATCAACGCCTACTTTATACAAATGGGATTGTCTTTTATCAAGAAATTTAAAAAATTGATCAGAATTGTTATCGGGCCTGGTTACAACTCCAACATTTCTGTTCTTGGAGATGTTATTACTATAACTTCCGTAAAAATTAAACTTGCCGTTACGGTAATTCATATTGGCGGAACTGTTGAATTTAGCTTCTTTTTCATGGCTTAACCCTACGCTCATATTACCATTAAAGCCAACCATGGTGTTTTTGTGCAATACAATGTTAATGATACCGCTCATCCCTTCAGGATTATATTTTGCAGAAGGATTGGTAATTAATTCAATAGATTTAATGGCGGTTGAAGGAATTTGCTTTAACAGTTGTGCGGTTGGTATGTTTGATATTTTTCCGTCGACCATGACACGAACATTAGAGTTACCGCGTAAGCTTATATCTCCAGTTTGGGCATCAACACTAACGGATGGTATCCCTACCATAATATCTGAAGCGGTCCCTGATGCCGCCAAATCTTTCCCAATGGTAATGACTTTTCTGTCCACCTTTTGCTGTATGGTCGATACTTCGGCAACAACAGTGACTTCATCGAGACCGGCAGCTTCCTCTTCCAGCCCAATGTTTCCCAAATCCACTTTGTAGTTGCCTTTACCAATGGTAACCTCTTTGGTTACGGTCTTAAATCCAATATATTGGATGTTTACATAATGTTTGCCATCGGGTACACTGCCTATTTTAAATTCACCTTGTTCGTCTGTGATTCCACCGGTTACGATTTCACCAGCTTCATTTTTAATGACAACGTTTACATAAGGAAGTGGCGTGTTTACCCCTAAATCTATTACTTTACCAGTGATTGTACCTTCTCTTTCGTTGTCACTTTTAACGGTTGATGCTTGGATATCCATTATGGAAACAATAGATATCAAGCACAATAAGAATAACTTTTTCATTTTTTGATTGATTAGTTTTAAATTAATTTGATTACTTCATAGACGTTTGCATTTGGAATCTGTTACTTCATTTAACACATCTTAACATCTTTTTAACATTTAAAAGGAGAATTTTTTTGGTTTTCTAGTTTCATTGAAAAGGCCAAAGTATTTGATTTTCAATACATGAAAGAATAATTTTGTATTATAAAACTTTATAAAAAGAAAACTAAAAATTTGAAGTGACTTGTAATTTGGTTTTACTTTCTACGGATAAAAATCAATCCCAAAAAAGTGAGAAAACCATTAAGGATCAAGATGAAGAAACCAAACTCAAAGCCTAACCATTTTAGACTATTGACACTTATGATGTATGAAAGTATTGGAGATAAAATAGCTATCATGGGCACTAATTTATCTTTAACAGACCATTTTGTGAACAAACCAAAGGTATATAACCCCAATAACGGCCCATAAGTGTAGCCAGCAAAGACAAAAAGTTTGGCGATTACGCTTTCATCTTTTATAATATATTTAAATGCTATAATTACGAAAATCAAAACAAAGGAAATGAGAATATGAATTTGTTTTCTAACCCTGACCTGTTTTTGTTCATCGTATTTTTTTTCAATATTTAAAATGTCTATGCTAAATGATGTGGTCAATGCCGTTAGAGCACTATCTGCACTACTGTAAGCCGCAGCGATAAGACCTAACAAGAAAAAAACAAAAACACCGACCCCAAAATGATGTTTGGCCAGAATGGGGAACAAATCGTCCTTATGGGCATCAATGCCATTTTGTTGTGCGTAAACCGTGAGCAGTAAGCCTAGCGTCAAAAACACAAAATTGACAATGGTCAAAACTATGGTAAACCAAAACATGTTCTTTTGTGCATCCTTTAGGGTTTTACAGGTCAAGTTTTTTTGCATCATGTCTTGGTCCAATCCGGTCATGACAATGGCTATAAATGCACCAGAAATAAACTGCTTCCAGAAATAGTTTCCAGATTTAATATCATCAAAAAAGAAGATCCTTGACAAATCACTATCCAAAACATAACCCAATAAATTGCCACCATTGATACCCAAATCCTCACTAACAAAATAAATGGCAACCCCAACTGAAACCAGCATAAACAGCGTTTGTAGCGTATCGGTCCAAACAATGGTTTTTATACCTGATTTAAAGGTGTATAACCAAATAAGCATGACGGTAATGGTTACGGTTTGCCAAAATTGGATGCCCAATTCATCAAACAAGATAATTTGTAGCACATTGGCCACCAAATACAATCTAAAACTTGCACCAACCACCCGGGAAATTAAAAAGAAAGACGCACCTGTTTTATAGGAGGAGTTTCCAAAACGTTCTTCCAAATAGGTGTAAATGGAAGTTAAATTTAGCTTGTAATAAAGCGGTAATAGTACAGTGCCAATTACCAAATAACCTAAAATATAGCCCAACACCACTTGCATATAGCTAAACTGTGAAGCTTCGATCCAACCGGGAACAGAAATAAAGGTAACTCCGGAAAGCGAAGCTCCAATCATTCCAAAGGCAACCAAATACCAAGGGGATTGTTTATTGGCATTAAAAAAAGTAGCATTATTTGATTTTTTTCCAGTGAAGTATGAAATCAAAATCAAGACACCAAAATAGGACGCAATGAGGAGAATGATTTGAGTTGAATTCATATTAACCAAAAAATATTGGGCAAAATACAAATTACAATTGTATAATCAATTCTTAATTGTAAAATCGTAAATTCGCATCATGGAATTTTCATCTAAATTATTGGAAAAAGCAGTCAATGAAATGTCTCTATTGCCAGGAGTTGGCAAGCGTACGGCATTGCGCTTGGTATTGCACTTATTGAGGCAGCCCAGCCATCAAACATTGGATTTGGCCGAAGCACTGAGCAAGTTGAGGAATGAGATAAAGTTCTGTAAAAGTTGCCACAATATCAGTGATTTCGAATTGTGTGAAATTTGTGCAAATCCACATAGAAATGAAGAGCTTGTTTGTGTTGTTGAAGACATTCGGGATGTTATGGCCATTGAAAATACGAGTTCATTTAAGGGGTTGTATCACGTTTTGGGCGGTAAAATTTCTCCCATGGACGGTATTGGACCTAACGATTTAAACATTCAATCCTTGGTAGAAAAAGTAAAACAAGGGAAAATAAAGGAACTTATTTTTGCATTAGGATCAACCATGGAAGGGGACACCACCAATTTCTACATCTACAAACAAATTCAGGATTTTGACATCATTACTTCTACCATTGCCAGAGGCATTTCGGTAGGAAATGAGTTGGAATATACCGATGAAGTCACTTTGGGCAGAAGTATCATTAACAGAATTCCTTTTGAAATTTCCCTGAAATCCTAACATGTATTGAAACTATCTGTCGTCATATTAAATTATAATGTCCGCCATTTTTTGGAACTGTGTCTTAAAAGTGTGCAGGCCGCTATTACAAATTTAGAAGCCGAAATCATTGTGGTCGACAATCATTCTCCAGATGATAGTTGTACCATGGTCAAATCTCTTTTTCCTGAGGTTGTTCTCATTGAAAATAAAGTGAATTATGGCTTTTCCAAAGGAAACAATCAAGGTGTGGACAAAGCAAGAGGGGAATATGTTTGTATACTAAACCCAGACGTGGTAGTGGCCGAAGATACATTTGAATTACTCTTGGATTTTGCTGAAAGTCAATCCAATTTGGGTATTATTGGTTGCAGATTGGTAGATGGTAGCGGCAAGTTTCTTCCTGAAAGCAAGCGCAATATTCCTTTTCCAAAAATAGCATTGAAAAAATTATTGGGCTATCCCAAAGATTACTATGCCAATCATATTGGAGAATTTGAAATTGGTAAATCCCCAATTTTTGTAGGTGCTTTTATGCTGATGAAAAAAGATGTGTTTAATCAAGTCAATGGTTTTGATGAAGACTATTTTATGTATGGTGAAGATATCGACTTATCACACAGAATTCATAAACTAGGGTATGACAATATTTATATGGGCGGCACAACTGTCATTCACTTTAAGGGTGAAAGTACCTTGAGGGATAAAAACCAGGCAGAACGATTTTATGGTGCAATGCAAGTGTTTTATAAAAAGCATTTTAGGAGCAACTTTTTGTTTAGTGCAATGGTTTGGACAGGTATATGGCTAGCTTATTTGATTAGGGAAAAACCTAAAGTTGTTAAAGAGGACATAGAACATTATGTGTTGGTTTCTGAAAAAATTCCTGAAGGGCTTGATGTCATTTTGAAAAAGCCAATCCAATTGGAGATTGAACCAAAACCTTTTGTTGAACATACCGAAGTGATTTTGGATGCCAATGTGCTTTCCTATAAAAAAATTATAAATTATATATCGGACAATAAAATTAATGCTAAGGCAAAATTTAAAATTCTTCCAAAAAATTCTAACTTTATCATCGGCAGTAATAGCTCCAAAAGTAGAGGGGAAGTCATTATT
>DASWKU010000175.1:0-23393 GCA_036396455.1 Flavobacteriaceae bacterium | reverse complement strand
GCCTCATCAAGGGGTTTTACAAAACGCATATCATAGTGGGCGATTTGCCCATTGCTGGAAATAAGTTCAATGGCTTCAGTAACATTATAGGCGATAAACCCAACGCTTAACACCGCCACTGAATGTCCTTGCTTGAGTGTTGTTCCTTTACCAATTTCAATGGTTTCAAAAGGCTGTTTCCAATCTAAAATGTTACCTTTCCCTCTTGGATACCGTATGGCAATGGGGTGTTGCAATCCCAATTGGGCGGTGTACATGATATTTCGCAGTTCAATTTCATTGCGCGGCGCAAAAAGTATGAGGTTTGGGATGCATCGCAAATAAGCAAGATCAAAAGCACCATGGTGGGTAGCGCCATCTTCACCAACCAAACCGGCCCGATCCAAACAAAAAACAACCGGCAAATTTTGAAGGGCCACGTCATGGATCACTTGATCGTAGGCACGTTGTAAAAACGTGGAATAAATGTTGCAAAATACAATAAGACCTTGGGTTGCCATTCCAGCGGCCAATGTTACGGCGTGTTGCTCGGCTATTCCTACGTCAAAAGCTCGGTCGGGAAATTCTTCCATCATATATTTCAAAGAACTTCCCGTGGGCATTGCCGGCGTAATCCCCACAATTTTTTTATTTTGCTTGGCCAGTTCAACTAGGGTATGTCCAAAAACATCCTGAAATTTTGGAGGTTGCCTAAAGGCAGATTTGGCAATTATTTCACCCGTATTGGCATCAAAACGTCCTGGAGCGTGGTATTTAACCTGATTGTCTTCGGCTTGCTTTAATCCTTTGCCCTTGGTGGTGATCACATGCAAAAATTTTGGGCCTTTAACAGATTTTAAGCGGTTCAGTTCCGCAATAATGGCATCAATATTATGGCCATCAATTGGACCGGAATAGTTGAAGTTCAAACTTTCAAAAATATTGTCCTGCTTTTGCGCTCCATTTTTTACATTGGTCAGATATTGTTTTAGGGCACCAACACTTGGGTCAATACCAATGGCATTATCGTTTAATATGACCAACAAGTTGGCATCGGTAACTCCTGCATGGTTCAAACCTTCAAACGCCATTCCACTGGCAATGGAGGCATCTCCAATAATCGCAATATGATGTTTGTCTTCTCCTTTAAGCTGCGAAGCAATCGCCATTCCCAAAGCTGCCGAAATGGATGTTGATGAATGTCCCACACCAAAAGTATCATACTCACTTTCGCTTATTTTTGGAAAACCACAAATGCCTTCCAATTGCCTGTTGGTATAAAAAATATCCTTTCTTCCTGTTAAAATCTTGTGTCCGTAAGCTTGATGTCCAACGTCCCAGACCAATAAATCGTTTGGGGTGTCAAACACATAATGTAGTGCAATGGTCAATTCAACCGCTCCAAGGCTTGCGCCCAAATGGCCTTCTTTGGTAGCCACAATATGGATGATAAACTCTCGTAATTCTTTGGCAAGTTGAGGCAGGTCTCCTAGTTTCAATTGGCGAAGATCTATTGGTGAATTGATATGTTTTAACAAATTTCCCATCCAGTGCAAATGTACGAGTTGGAAGCGATATGAATAAAATTAAAATTTGAAATTGTATTTTTGATTTATGGAACAACTTTTCGACGAGACATACTTTATGAAAAAGGCCCTTCAGGAAGCGGAAATGGCTTTTGAAAAGGGCGAAATCCCGATAGGTGCCTTGATTGTTATCGACAATAAAATCATTGCCAGGGCGCACAATTTGACCGAATTGCTCAATGATGTTACAGCACATGCCGAAATGCAGGCCATAACGGCAGCAGCCAATTTTTTGGGTGGGAAATATTTGATCAACTGTACACTTTATGTAACTGTAGAACCATGTCAAATGTGTGCCGGAGCTTTATATTGGAGCCAGATATCCAAAATTGTTTATGGTGCTAGGGATGAAGAGCGTGGATTCCTAAATTTAAAAACCAAACTCCACCCCAAAACTGAACTTATTGGTGGCATTTTGGCTGACGAAGCGTCACAGCTTTTAAAGCGATTTTTTGTAGAAAAGCGCAACTTAAACTAACATTAATAATGGATAGGCAATTTTATGCCGAAAATCCTCTTACCCTAACCCTTAAGGGCAAGGATTTTCTGGATTCTGGTTGTTTAGCAAAGAGTTTTTCCAACCTTCAGTCTTGACAATTTGGGAGGGGAACAGAATCCCGAACAATCGGGACAGGCTTTTTACTTATTCACGTTAAACGAATAAAAAAACGCCCAGCAAATAGCTGGACGTTGAAACTTGTAATAAAAAGATATATCATCTAGATTACCTGCACATTGGCAGCCACCTTTCCTTTTCTTCCTTCTTCTTCAGTGTATTGCACACTATCACCCTCACGCAATTCAACTCCATTAAGGTTTGAAACATGCACGAAAATGTCTTTTCCTGTTTCGTCGTTGGTAATGAATCCAAATCCTTTTGAACCATTAAAAAATTTAACTTTCCCAGTCATTGTAAAAAATATTGATTAATACACAAATGTATAATTTATAACAATGCGATAGGTAAATCCACCGTATTTTTATTAAAAATTTGATTATCAATGCTTTTTTTTACGATTTCGCATTTTATCCAAATTCTCTTTGGTTATCATATAATCTTTAAGGTCTTTATCCTTCCATCTGTAGTAAGCAAATAAAGGAAACACAACCATAAATAGACCGACAACCCCAAACCCTATGAATTTTTGTGAATAAGGTGTATTGGTAACATATCCGATTACTATACTTCCTAAACAAGCTATACTTAATATGGCAATGAGATACTTCATTTATTTTGTGAAATTGATCAGTTGGCGTCTATATGCTGTTAGTAATTTGGATTTTGAAATGAAGCCTATATATTTCCCATTCTTGACTACGGGTAAATTCCATGCGCTACTGTCCTGAAACTTTTTCATGATATCGGTCATTTTATCCTTTTCAATATCAATAATTTCAGGAGGATCTTGCATGACATCTCTAGCCAATACTTCTTTATACAAACTTTGGTCAAACATAATGGGCCTTATATCATCCAATAAAATGACCCCTTCAAGTTCTTGATTTTTTTCATTGATTACTGGAAAAATATTTCGATTTGACTTTATAACAGCTTCTTGTACAATATTTCCTAAATTCATTTTAGTTGTAATACTTATAAAGTTGGTTTCAATCACTTTATTGATGTCCATCAATGTTAAAACAGCATGGTCCTTATCGTGGGTAATAAGCTCCCCTTTTCGACCCAATTCCATAGTATAAACGGAATGGGGATTAAAGTGTTTTGTAAGACTATATGAAATGGCCGCAGTCAACATTAATGGAATAAAAAGTTCGTAACCGCCAGTTACTTCAGCAATTAAAAATATAGCAGTTAAAGGGGCATGTAATACACCGGCCATTAATCCGGCCATACCTACAAGTGTGAAATTGCTTTCGGAAATAGGCGTATTTATAAATCCTGAATTATTGATGATCTTGGCAATACAATTCCCCATGATACTACCCATAAAAAGCGTTGGCGCAAATATACCGCCTACACCACCTGCACCAAATGTAATGGCACTGGCTATAATTTTGAAAAATACAAGACCAGCCAATAGGCCAATGACCATCCAAACATTGGTAAGATCCAGATTTAGGAAATTATGCTCTAAAGCCTTTTCTGGATTCCCAGCAATTAAATTGTTCATGACATCAAAACCTTCTCCATAAAGCGGCGGAATAAAATAAATTAATGTGCCAATTGCCATGCCACCTACCACGATTCTTTTAAAAGGTGAATTCAATTTATTAAATAATTTTTGTATGCGCTCATAGACCTCTGCAAAATAAAGTGAGGTGACAGCTGCAACAACTCCCAAAATAATATAGAATGGCAAATCACTGACTTGGAAATGGTCTTCTATTGAAAATGGTAAAAGAACATCATCACCAAAAAAGAAATATGACGTTAAGATTGCCGAAAGTGATGCGAGCAACAACGGTAACATAGAGACCAAAGTCAAGTCTAAACTAAATACTTCAATGGCAAAGATAATGGCTGCTATAGGGGCTTTAAATATGGAAGACATTGCACCTGCAGCCGCACAGCCAATTAATAAATTTCTGGTAGTTTGGTTAACATGGAACATTTTTGAAATATTGGAACTAATGGCCGAACCGGTTGCCACTGTTGGCCCTTCCAAACCCACTGAGCCTCCAAACCCAACGGTTATTGGTGCCGTGAGAATGGACCCAATCATTTGATAGCGCTTCATAATGCCTTTTCGTTTTGAAATCGCAAAAAGGGTTGAAGGAATTCCATGGCTGACTTTGTTTCTAACCACATATTTAATTGTAAAATACACGATTGTAAAGCCTAATAAAGGAAACACAAAATAAAAGGCCTGATGGTAATATTGAACGAGATTACCCTCCAATAAAAGCTGGATGAAATGCGTAAGATTTTTTATAACAACCGCAACTGCTCCAGAAGTGAAACCAACCAAAATGCTTAAAATATAAACAAATTGTCTTTGGGAAATATGTTTGGCTCTCCAAATCAGCAAGCGTTTTAAAAAAGGTTGTTTAGGCATGTTTAAATCTACTAAAAAATCCTGCACTGTGCAGGATTTGTTTATGATTTTAAATTGAGCTTCAAGCTTAATTCCTCAAGTTGTTTCTCATCGATTGGGGCAGGCGCATCAATCATGACATCACGTCCGGAATTGTTTTTTGGAAAGGCTATAAAATCCCTAATCGTTTCTTGTCCTCCTAAAATGGCTACCAATCTATCAAGTCCAAAGGCCAAACCACCATGTGGAGGTGCCCCATACTGAAATGCATCCATTAAAAAACCAAATTGTGCTTTGGCCTGCTCGGGTGTGAAGCCTAAATAATCAAACATTAAGGCTTGGGTCTTTTTATCATGAATTCTAATGGAACCACCTCCAATTTCGTTTCCATTCAAAACCAAATCGTAGGCATTGGCCTTAACTTCACCTGGGCTTGTTGAAAGCAGTTCAAGTTGACCAGGCTTTGGTGAGGTAAATGGATGGTGCATGGCGTGGTAACGTTGCGTGTCCTCATCCCATTCCAACAGCGGGAAATCGGTGACCCATAAAGGCGCAAATTCATTGGGTTTGCGCAATCCCAAACGAGTTGCCAGTTCCATACGCAAAGCACTTAACTGTGCCCTAACCTTATTTTTTTCACCCGAAAGCACACATATTAAATCACCTGCCTTGGCTCCGGTGATCTCAGCCCATTTTGCCAAATCGCCTTCATCGTAAAATTTATCAACAGATGACTTATAGCTTCCATCTTCGTTACAACGACAATAAACCATTCCCAAAGCCCCAATTTGAGGACGTTTAATCCAATCCATTAATTGGTCTATTTCTTTTCTTGTATACGCATTTCCACCCGGAACAGCAATGCCAACTACCAATTCAGCAGTATTGAAAACACCAAAATCCTTGTGTTGGGTCACAGCATTTAGTTCCCCAAATTCCATCCCAAACCGAATATCGGGTTTATCGTTACCATAACGTTGCATGGCCTCATCAAAGGTCATTCTAGGAAACTTTTCGATTTCCACACCATTCACGGCTTTTAACAAATGACGGGTCAAACCTTCAAACGCATTCAATATATCCTCTTGCTCCACAAATGCCATTTCGCAATCAATTTGCGTAAATTCCGGTTGTCTGTCGGCACGCAAATCCTCATCCCTAAAACATCTTACAATTTGAAAATATTTATCCATACCACCCACCATCAACAATTGCTTAAAGGTCTGGGGCGATTGTGGGAGGGCATAAAATTGGCCCGCATTCATTCTACTTGGAACAACAAAATCGCGGGCACCTTCAGGGGTGGACTTGATTAAATAAGGGGTCTCAATTTCTATAAAACCTTCTTTGGACAGGTAATATCTAACTTCCTGTGTTATTTTGTGACGAAAGATCAAACTGTTTTTTACAGGATTGCGTCGTATATCCAAATAGCGATATTTCATACGCAGTTCCTCGCCACCATCCGTACTGTCTTCAATGGTAAATGGTGGATGTAAAGCTTCATTCAATATAGTCAATTCTGAAACCAAAATTTCAATATCCCCGGTTGGAAGATTTGGATTTTTGGAGCTACGCTCAATGACGGCACCCTTAGCCTGGATTACGAATTCACGCCCAAGTTTTTGAGCTTGGGCCATCATGGATTTTTGGGTGCGTTCCTCATCAAATATGAGTTGGGTAATTCCATAACGGTCCCGTAAGTCTACCCAAACCATAAACCCTTTGTCCCTAACTTTTTGGACCCAACCCGAAAGCGTAACTTCTGTATTGATGTGCGTAGTTCTTAACTCACCACAAGTGTGACTCCTGTACATAAATGAAAAGTAAAATTAAGTTGCAAATTTAGCAAGTTATTATGTTTTATAGTAGATTATTGTACACTAATTTATGGATAGTCAATTCTAAAACAATTTGCTCATTAATTCCGAAATTCTCAATTTTAACAATTTTAGTTCCGAAATATTTATTATTCCTATATTAAATATGGTTTTTTTTTAAGATATTTATAATCACTAATTCAAAATTTTAACAATTATGAACAAAACTTTACATTTAAAGTTGCTTTTATTATCATTGGTGTTTCTTCCTTTAATGGCTTTTAGCCAACAAATTACGGGAACAATAACTGATGGCGCAACAGGCCAACCATTAGCTGGGGCCAACGTTATTATTAAGGGAACAAGTACAGGGACAACTTCAGATTTTGATGGAAACTTCAGTCTTAATGTAGACGGTTTTCCTGTAACATTGGTGATTTCATCATTGGGGTTTGAAACCGTAGAAGAAACCTTCACTCAATCGGGAACGGTAAGTATTACATTGCAGGAGTCTCTCACTGCTTTAGATGAGGTTGTTATTTCCGGTTTGGCATCTACAGTTAAAAGAAGTAATGCTGCCAATGCCGTGGCTACAGTTTCTGCTGAGGAACTTACAGGAGTAACACCAGCTCAAACGCTTGATGGTGCTTTAGCTGGAAAATTTACTGGGGCATTAGTGACAAACAATTCAGGTGCTCCTGGTGGAGGTCTTTCTGTAAAATTAAGAGGGATCACATCTATTAATGGAAATTCTCAACCGTTGTATGTTATTGACGGAGTTTATGTTGATAACAGCAGTATTTCTTCTGGTGGTTTGAATGCAGTATCTGCAGCAGCTGGTGGAGGAAATCCATCGTCTCAAGATAATGCGACCAATAGAATAGCTGATATTAACCCAGATGACATTGCAAATATTGAAATTCTAAAAGGTGCATCGGCCTCTGCAATTTATGGATCTCGAGGTGCTGCTGGGGTAATTATTATTACTACTAAAAAAGGTAAAGCCGGGAAAACCAAAATAGATTTTTCACAATCGGTTGGATTTAATGAAGCTATTAATTTGCAAGGGCAAAGAAATTTCACTTCCGCTTTAGTTACGGCTGATTTTGGTGCCGCTCAAGCTGCTTTATTTTCTGAAGCAGAAGCAGCGGGAACATTACGTGACTACGAAAAAGAAATATTTGGAGAAAAGGGATTCATTACCAACACTAATTTAAGTATGTCTGGAGGTGATAATAAGACATCCTTTTATGGAGGTTTATCAAGAGACCAAGAAGATGGTATTGTAAAACGCACCGGTTATGATAAAACATCTTTTAGGTTAAATCTAGACCATAAATTAACTGATAACATAAAGGTTTCCCTAACCTCAAATTATATTAGTTCCACTGCCGATAGGGGATTCTTTAATAATGATAATACAGGAACAACAATTGGGGTTGCCTTAACTGCAACACGTCCATGGGACTTTTTGTTGCCAGATGAGAATGGCAATTATCCCGATCATCCAAATAATTCATCAAACCCATTGCAAACTCGGGATTTAATGACCAATAAAGAAGCAACCAAACGATTTATTGGTGGAGGATCTGTTGATGTGAGTTTATTTAAATCGGCCAATTCCGATTTAAAATTTATTGCCAGAGGTGGGGTCGATCATTATACCCTTACCGCTTCGGTCATTTTCCCAAAAGAATTACAATTCATGAAACCAGAAAATGGGGGAATTAATGGGCTAACGGCTGTATCCACCACTACAAATACCAATGCAAACTATTCAGCAGCATTGGCACATAATTTTAGGACTAATAATGACATCAATTTTGCAACCCAAGTGGGGATTACAAATCAACAGTTTTCACAAAATATTGTGAGAGTTATTTCCTCCGATTTAATTGCGTCAGAAACCAATGTTGATCAAGCAGCAAATCAATCGGTAAATCAATTTAGGTTGGAGCAGGAAGATTTTGGGTACTATGCGCAAGAAATGGTCAATTACCAAGATAAATTAATTGCAACAATTGGAGTTACCGCGGATAAATCGACCAATAATGGTGATATCAATAAATTCTTCTATTATCCTAAAGCCTCATTGGCAGCCAATTTACATAATTTTGATTTCTGGGGTGAAAACGATGTTTTAAATCGATTAAAATTGCGAGCTGCTTATGGTGAGGCAGGTACATTTGCCGCCTTCGGATCTCTATACACCATTTATGGAAATTCATTAATTGATGGTAATGTAGGCATTGTTGTGCCGCTTACAAGAGGTAATCCAGATTTATCACCTGAACGCCAAAAAGAACTTGAAATTGGATTTGATGCTGGCTTTTTAAATGATCGCATTTCTGTTGAATTTTCATACTATCAGAAAAAAGTTGTCGATTTGCTTTTAACGGCAAATATTGAACCATCTACAGGGTTTTCTACAGAGTGGTCAAATGCTGGTGATCTTGAAAATAAGGGTGTAGAAATTGGTGTAAATGCAAGTGTTTTTCAGTCTGAAGATTTTACATGGGATACTGGCGTAAGCTGGTTTAAAAATAAATCTGAAATGACCAAACTTAATGTGCCATCATTTAATTTAGGTGGTTTTGGAAATAGTCTAGGTCAATTTCAAATTGAAGAAGGTAAAAGTGTAACTCAAATTGTAGGAACCACTGGACCTGGTACTCCAGTATCAGTATTGGGCGATGCAGAACCTGATTTTCAAATGTCTTTTAATAATAACCTGAAATACAAAGATTTTACGTTATCGTTTTTATGGCATTGGAAAAAAGGCGGAGATAATATAAACTTAACGAAATTATTATCCGATTTTGGTGGTACAAGTGCAGATTATGATGGTTTTGATGTAGACCCTGCCGGACAAATCAGAAATGGGGATTACAGAATTGTTAATGGTCTTTTTGCGGGTAATGCAAGACCGTTTGTTGAAGATGCTTCGTACCTTAGATTAAGAGAAGTGGGTTTATATTATACTGTGCCTTCAGCTACATTGACTGAATGGTTTAACGATGTAGTTTCAAATGTTAAAATAGGGTTTTCGGGACATAATTTAATCAATGTTTTTGATTATAATAGCTATGATCCTGAAGTCTCTAATTTTGGAGGTAACGGATTGTCAACGGGTGTAGAGGTAACTCCATTCCCTTCATCTAAGAGATATATGTTCCATTTATCAGCTCAATTCTAAAAAAATTTAAAATCAAGAAAAATGAAAATATTAAATAAGTTTTATATAATAATTTTGACCATCGGAATTCTAACAGGAGTATCCTGTACTTTAGAAGGTGGTGAAAGTTTAAATGGTGCAAGTACAACTTCAATTTCTGAGGACTTGTCAAGAGGAGAGTTGCCACAAGCAATATCTGGTGTATTATCTGACATGAGACTCCGAATAAATACCCAGGTGGATGTACAAAGTATTCTTGGAAGAGAATATTATTATATTACCAATTCCGATCCTAGGTATGAAGGAGATGTTGTTACCGGTAATATGGACAATAATACCTTTTATGTGACCCAACCCTGGGGTAGTCGTTATGCTGCTATCAAGGATGCCAATTTAGCTTTAGAAGGATTGGCAAATACAACTTCGGATCTGTCCGACCAAGAAATCGCCGCATCCAGAGGTGTTTTTAATACTCTTAAAGCTCACGAATTATTAATGGTTGCAAACAATCAGTATCAAAATGGTATTAGAATAGATGTTTCCGATCCCGACAACTTAGGCCCCTTTGTTGGATACGATGAGGCTTTAACTGCTATTGCAGACCTTTTAGATAGTGCGGCTTCTGATTTAGCTTCAGGCGGATCGAGTTTTCCATTTAATTTAACATCTGGGTATGCTGGATTTGATACACCAGTTGGATTTTTGAAATTTAATCAAGCATTGGCGGCAAGAGTTGAAGCCTATAGAGGTAATTATTCAAATGTTTTAACACTACTAGATGGCTCGTTTATGGATATGGGTGGCGATTTAAAAACTGGGGTGTACCATACTTTTTCGTTGACTGGAGCAGATTTGGCTAACCCATTATTTATCGCTTTAAATCAAGAAGCCAATGTTAGGGTGGCACATTCTAGTTTTATTTCAGACGCTTTGCCAGGAGATACTAGGATGGGTAAAGCAGTATTAAGAAATTCGCCTAAAGAAGCTTCTGGTTTGGTTGGCACGCACGATGTGTGGATTTACCAGTCAAATGTTGATAATGTACCTATTATAAGAAATGAAGAATTAATCCTATTATATGCTGAAGCTAATATGGTTTCCAACCCAACAGAAGCCAAAAATGCAATTGATGCCATAAGAAATGCTGCTGGAGTTGGACCTTATACAGGTTTGTTGACAGCTAGTGCATTAGAAGATGAGATTCTTTTTCAAAGACGCTATTCTTTATTTGGTGAAGGTCATAGATGGATAGATATGAGACGATTTGATAGATTAGATGAGCTTCCAAACGACAGAACAGGAGATAAAGTTATCGCATCTATTCCAATTCCAAAAAACGAAAATCAATAACGCATAAATTTGTATTAAAGCTATCTAACCGCAAAAAGTTAGATAGCTTTTTTCTTTGTTAAGTTTTTAATTTGAATCTGACATCTAAATTCTAAACTACACATTGACTTGCTTTCTCAAAAATATTTTACGTTTCAGCTTGTTTACCAAAAAGAACAGTACAGGGACAATGATCAAAGTAAGGAACGTGGCAAAGATCAAACCGAAGATTACCGTCCACGCCAAAGGCCCCCAAAAGATAACGTTGTCACCACCTATATAAATATTGGGGTTTAAATCACTGAACAAAGAGAAAAAGTCTATATTAAGTCCAATGGCCAATGGTATCAAACCAAAAACGGTAGTAATGGCCGTAAGCAATACCGGTCGTAAACGGGCTTTACCTCCTTTTACGATAGCTTCTTCAATGTCCTTCACTGGTAAGCGTTCCGCAACATCAATATCCATAGTAGCACGTTTGCGATCGATCAACAATTGGGTATAATCCAAAAGGACCACCCCATTGTTTACCACAATACCTGCAAGAGAAATGATGCCCATCATGGTCATCATGATGACAAAAGGCCATCCCGTGGATACCAAACCTATGAACACACCAATAAAACTCAAGAAAACAGCTACCAAAATAATCAATGGTTTTGAGATGGAGCTAAATTGGAAAACCAATAACAACATAATCAAAATTATAGCTTCCAACAACGCCAAATTTAGAAACTCTTGTTGCTTGGTCTCTTCTTCAAGCTGTCCGGTATAATCTATTTTTATAATGTTTGGAATTTCACCGAAATTATCCATTTCGTTCTTGATTTGCGAAACCACTGCCCCAGCATCGTTGTAACCGGGAGCCAAAGCCGAATAAACGGTTACAATACGTTTTGTATTTCTATGTTTTATGGCACTGAATGAAGACGTGTTTAGCTGTTTTGCAACAGCAGAAACGGGTATTTCTTTTATCTTGCCGGTAGCTTGATCCCTAAAAATGATGTTTTGGTTGAACAGGGCATTTTTGTCGTAGCGTAAATCTTTATTAAAACGCACATTGATATCATAGTCTTCCCCTTCTTCTTTATAAACACCTGCTTTGGCTCCAAACAGGGAATTTCGCAATTGCTGCCCAACTTGTCCTGCGGAAACCCCTAATTCACCAGCCTTTTCTCTATCAACAGCGACTTCCATGACAGGCTTTCCTCTGTTGACATCTATTTTCAGTTGGTCGACACCCGCAATACTTCGGCTGTTCAGATAATCTCTCATGCGTTCTGCCAAATCAATTAAAGCATCATAATCTTCGCCTTGAATTTCTATATTGACCGGATATCCGGCAGGAGGTCCAACAGGGTCTTTTTCTACTGAAATGGCCACGCCCGGATAAACACCCTGTAAGGCCTCTTGAATTTCCTTGCGCAATTGCTCACTGTTCAGAATGTCACCTTCGTCATTTTTTCTAAATTTGAACTCGCGCATGGTGGCCGTAATTTTACCGCGATTGGGCATTTTTGAAGCGGAACCACTATCGGTAAATGGGTTTCCGGCGCCTTCGCCAACTTGTGAAACAGCCGATTCTACCAATACATTTGTACTATCCTTTCGAATGTATTTGTCCTGATTGATGACATCATAAACCCGCTTTTCGATAGCTTTGGTAATCTCATTGGTCTTTTCAATATCGGTGCCTTCAGGATATTCGATATACACCATAATTTGGGCCGGAATATTTTCCGGGAAAAACTGGATCTCGGTACGTTTGCTTGCTACAGATGCGCCAAACGCCATTATTGAAACCACCAACAAAGCAAAAGTGCCAATTACCATTATATAAGGCATAAAACCGTGTAGTGACCATCTTAAAGCACGTTCATAAAAATTCTCCAATCTTGGTAAGAATTTTTCTTGGAATGATAAAGTCCAATTCCTTATGAAAAGGCGATACGCCCATAATAAGATAGCGACAAAAATTAATAACGTTCCCAAGCCTCTATAACTGCCCCCAAAGATGGCTATAGGTAAACCAATAACAAGTGAGGCAATACTGAGAATGATAAGAGCTTTAAGACGAATCAAGCCGTCTTCAGTTTTCATAAATTGCGATACCATTACAGAGTTAATGAACACAGCAACAAATAAGGAAGATCCAAGCACCACCGAAAGTGTGATTGGGAAATAAATCATGAATTCTCCCATGATCCCCGGCCATAAACCAAGAGGAACAAATGCTGCTACGGTAGTCGCTGTAGAAATGATAATGGGTACCGCAATTTCTCCAATTCCTTTTTTGGCCGCTTCAATTCGGCTCATGCCTTCTTCTTCCATAAGGCGATATACATTTTCAACAACCACAATACCATTGTCCACCAACATACCAAGACCCATTATTAGACCAAAAAGGATCATGGTGTTCATAGTGTAACCCAATAGGTTTACGATCATGAATGACATGAACATGGACATGGGGATTGCAAATCCAACAAACAGGGCATTGCGAAAACCAAGGAAGAACATCAATACGGTGACTACCAAAATGATCCCGAAGATGATATTGTTCACCAGGTCATCAACCTGATGCAACGTCACCGAAGATTGGTCGTTGGCCGTTGTAATAGTTACATCGTGCGGAATTTCCGCCCCTTTTTTGGCAGCGTCGAGAATGTCATAAATTTTATCGGTGGCTTCAACCATGTTCTTTCCCGAACGTTTTTTAATATCGAGCATCACTACGTTTTTGCCAAAATCCCTTGCATAGGTCGTACGTTCTTCGTCTTTAAACCTAATGTCTGCGATATCTTTAAGGTAGACAGCACCATTTTCAGATTTTACAACAAAATTTTCCAGTTCACTGGGTTTTTCCACTTCGCCCAAAATCCTAATGGTTCGTCTTTGTCCACTGGATATTAGATTACCCGCACTCATGGTCATGTTTCCATTGCCAATGGAAGAAATCACATCATCAAAACTTACTTTGGCAGCCATCATTTTATAGATGTCCACGGCCACTTCCACTTCTTTTTCCTGAGCTCCACGGATGTCGGCAGCTTTTATTTCAGGGAGATCCTCTATTTCGTCTTGAAGATATTCGGCAAATGCTTTCAGTTTATCAACGGGGTAATCTCCTGTTATGTTGATGTTTAGAATGGGCATTTCCTCCGAAAAATTGAGTTCAAACACATTGGGCTCTACCTTTGCATTATTAAAAGTTGGCCAATCTTCGGAGGCCTTTTCGCCATCTACTTCGTCTTTTACTTTAGCTTTAGCCTCTTCCACAGTAATGTTTTCATCAAACTCAACGATGATCATGCCATAGTCTTCTTGGGCAGTAGAGATGATCTCGTTTATATTGCTAATGTTTTTTAGGCGATCCTCAAGTGGGTCAACAATAAGCTTTTCAATATCTTCTGAAGTGTTTCCGGGGAAAACCGTACTGATGTAAATTTTGGTTTCCTTTACTTCGGGGAAGCTTTCTCTTGGCATTGAAAAGTAAGCTGATAACCCCATGAGAAGAAAAATGGAGGCAATAACATAAATGATGGTCTTGTTGTTGATGGCCCATGATGAGGGTTTGAATTCTTTATGTAGATTTTTTTTGGTCATTGGTCAAAAGTCTTTTGGTTATGAATCTGTCCTAATCAAGGTTCGAGCTAAGGGATTCCATAATTTCTATTTGCTGCTCGTTTTGTACGCTCCTGGCACCTTCATTAATGATTTGGTCCCCTGGACTTATACCGCTCAGCACTTCAATAAGGTCACCTTGCGTTTTTCCGGTAGTAATAAATACTTGTTTGGCCGTAGCCCTGTTCAAACTGTCAACGTCCTTAACGATGTAGATGTACTGGTCGCCATTACCATTTTCGGAAACGACGTTTTGGGGTATCAAAATCGCCTTTTCATTGGTGTAATCGTTTATTTTTAGGCGGGTAGTAAGATTGGGTTTAACCTCGCTGTTTTTATTAGGAATTCCAACTTCAATTTTGAAAGACCTGTTATCGGGATTTATATAGTTACCTACCTGGCGTACTTCAGTTAAGACCTTTTTATTGAGTACAGGAAAGAAGGCTTCAACTTGTTTCCCGGGAACTATATTTGGAAGGTAATTTTCGGGGACTTCAGCCTCAACATACATGTCGTTAAGATTGACTATACGAAGAATTGGTGATTGACCTGGAACCACGACGCTTCCCTGCTCTGAAATGACATCGTCAACAACTCCCGTAAAAGGGGCCACCACATTGGTTTTGCTCAATTGAGCTTCCAATTGCCTGACAGCACTTTGTTGTGCTTTGTAGCTGGTTTCAGCTTGCAGGTATTGGATTTCACTACCTATATGTTGTTCCCAAAGACGTTTTTGGCGCTCATAAGTGGTTTTGGCCAGATTTTCCTGGACCCTTACCTGGGCCAATTGCTGGCTCAAGCCACTGTCGTCAATTTTGGCAAGAATCTGCCCTTTTGAAACGTGTTGTCCTTCTTTCACATAAACATGGGTCAACGTACCTGTAAATTCAGGATAAAGAATAATGTTTTGTTTGGTCACTACACTACCTTGAATTTCAAGATAATGGTTAAAGACCTCTTCCTTGGCTTCATGGATTGTGATGAGCTGTAAATTCTTAGTGCCTTCCAGTGCTTTCTTGGCACTGTCCAGTATTTTTAACTTCAGTAGTAACACCTGTTCCTCGGTTTTGACCTCGGCATATTTTTCCTTGATCTTTTCGAGGTTGTTGGATTTGACAATTTCCTCAATGGAATCTTTTTTCTTATTACCACAAGACACTAATATTGTGGACACCAATATAATGGATAGGACTTTTTTCATAACGTTTTTAATATGAAGGAGTATTTAGTATAGTTTCTAATTCTGTTTTTTTGGTGATGACATCAAACATGGTCTGCAAGTATTCCTGCTGTGCTGTATAGAGCTGAAGTTGGGCTTGACGCAGATCAAAGCTTGAGGAAATACCTTCAAAAAATTTGGTTTGGTTTTTAGCTTCTATGCGTTCTGCCAATTGTAAGTTCTGTTTTTTGTTGTCATAATCCTCAATGGCAAATTGGTAGCTGCTTTTGGCCGAAGCTATTTGCAGTTGAATTTTTTGTTGTGTCTCGATCAAATCATCTTCGGATTTTTCAAGATTTATTCGTGCCCGTTGCGTTGCGGCACTTCTACCCAATGAACTAAAAATAGGGATGTTTAAGCTGACACCAAATAAGGAAGATCCGAACCATTTTTGGTCTTTATCGGTAAAGGTAAAGGAGTCCGAAAAAGCGGAATAACCTCCATTTATAAAAGCGTCCAAGGTTGGGAGTGCTTTACTTTTTTCATACTTCAATAAAAGTTCTTTTGATGTCTTATCGTTTTCGGCTATTAGGTAATCTATGGTGGTTTCAATAGTTTCATCGGCTTCCAATAAGCTTAAAACAATATTCTGATCGGTCAATCTTTCTAAAGTATCGGTTAATACGGTAGGGTTATTGATCTCTAAGCCAAGAGTGATATTTAGCATTTGATAGGCCAAATCCTTTAACCTTGTTGTATTTTTAAGGGCACTTTCTACACTATAGAGCGTAATTTGAAGTTGTTCAACACTTTCCTCTTCCTCAAAACCATTCTCATAAATTTTTGAAAGATCGCCAAGATTTTTTTGAAGTACCGCTTTGTTGCGCTCCAATATGGATACACTTTCTTCGGCGAGCAACACATTTCCGTATGCATTAATGACTGCCTTACGGACCTCCAAATCGGTTTTTATTTTGGCATTATTTGAGATTTCCAAAAACACTTTGGCCGATTGCAATCCTACCAAATAAGAGCCATCAAAAACTTTTTGTTTCAAGATTGCAGTGGCATTCATGTTCTGTTTGGTGCCAAAGGTCAATTCGGCGAACTCTCCGGGATTTCCTCCAAAAAATTCAGCGGGAATCAAAGACACTTGTTGCTTTAAAAAGTTTTGGTAATCAACAGATGCGCTAATTTGAGGCAAGCCTGTAGCCGTTGTTTCCCATTTTTGTGCCTTTGCAGCTTCAATATCCCGAGCCGCATTTTTAGCGGTGCGGTTATTTTCAAGGGCAAAGTCAATGGCTTCCTGTAAACTAAAGTTGCTTGTGGGTTCCTGTGCGAATGCCCTAACAGAAATGGTTAAAATGAATGCTAATATGATTTTTCTGGTCATTTTTTATGATTGATTGTTAATGAACTTGTCCAATATTTTAAGCCCCTTTTCAGTCACGATGGCCCTTAAATGGTATTCCAGATAGTTTTCCATTAAATAGTCCATAGTAAATAGGGTTTGAGGAAAAATGGTTTCATCCTTAATTCCGGCCATACCGTTGAAATACATCCTGGATATAAAATCAACATCAATGTTTGATCTAAACAGTTGTGTATCGATGCCTTTTTGAATGCTTTCTTTCACCGATTCGTGCATTTTCTCGAACTGCTTGAAATGCAAGCGTTGGTAGATTTGGGGGTAATATTTTTTCAATTGATATTGAGGCGACGTTTTTTCGTTTTTGAGATACTGCATCACATACATTTTGATATCATATAACTCTTCAATTGGGTTATGTGAAGCTTCGCAAATGCAATCAATACCTTCACATATGTTTTCAAAAACCGTAAAGGTTACCGCTTCAACCAATTTGGTCTTGTTTTCAAAATGCACATAAATTGTCTTTTTGGATATCCCCATTTCATTGGCAATATCATCCATGGTTACGCTTTTAAAACCTAGGGTTAAAAACAATTCGGCCGATTTTTGTATTATTTTTTCTCTCATAATCGGCTGCAAATATACAATAGGAAACTTTAAAAACAAAAATAGTTTCCAAAGTTTTAATGATTTTTTAACATTAAATTAAAGTTGTTGTATTAATCCTGGCAATTGCTTTATTTTTGTGTGATGCGAACCGTTCAATATTATCAGGAGGCTTTTGTGGCCCATTTAAAACATTTTACAATGGCCAAGGAACCTTCCTCATTATATACTCCCGTTAATTATGTTTTGGATTTGGGAGGAAAGCGCTTGCGTCCGGTTTTAACATTAATGACTTCCGAAATTTTCGATTGCGATTACAATAAAGCATTGGATGCCGCTTTAAGCATAGAGGTGTTTCACAATTTTTCATTGATACATGACGATATTATGGATGCAGCACCTTTACGCCGTGGCAACGAAACAGTGCATCTAAAATGGGACTTAAATACTGGGATCCTTTCTGGGGACGCCATGTTAATTATGGCCTATCAATTATTTGAAAATTATGAACCGGAAACCTTCCAAAAATTGGCAAAACTTTTCAGTAAAACGGCTCTTGAAGTTTGCGAAGGCCAGCAATATGACATCGATTTTGAAATCCGTGACGACGTTACCATTGACGACTATTTAAAAATGATAGAATATAAAACAGCTGTCCTAATTGGTGCGGCAATGAAAATGGGTGCCATTGTTGCAAATGCTTCTGAAAAGGACCAAAACAGTATTTATGAATTTGGAAAAGATCTTGGGATTGCCTTTCAGTTACAAGATGATTATTTAGATGCTTTTGGCGATTCAACGGCGTTTGGAAAACAAATGGGTGGTGATATCATTGAAAACAAAAAAACGTTTTTGTATTTAAAAGCGATTGAATTTTCATCTAAAGAAAACAAGCATGAATTGCAGAATTTATTTAGCATTACCCCAAACGATTGTTCTGATAAAATAGAAACTGCAAAACAAATTTTTATGTCCAGTGGTGCAGCCGAAGCAACACAACAAGAGATCAAAAACTATACAGATAAAGCTTTTCTTGTTCTTGAAAACATGTCCATTGACGAGCATAAGAAAATAATTCTAAGGCAATTTGGAGAACAGTTAATGAGCCGTAACGTGTGATGCAACTTCCTACTACTTTTGAAAGTTTAATTGAAAATGCCAATCAATTGAGCTTGTACAAAAAACTCATTATACAACTCAATAAGGATTTGTTGTATGCCAATATAGACTTGGTTTTTGACGAAGCAGTATTACCAACGAGTTTGAAATTAATACTTCATGAAACACTCTACAGACTCATTCAGGAAAAATTTACTGAATATCTCAACTTGTTGTACATCATTGATGTTTCAGAACAAAAAGTAAGGCAATTAGATGGAAGTGATACTTTAAGATTATCGGAAGAAGTCACGTTTTTGATTCTTCAACGAGAATGGCAAAAAGTATGGTTCAAAAATCAATATTAAGTTTTCCATCGGTCAAAAATAAGCTTATAATTACGAATTTGACAGTATCACATTTTAGTAAAAGTTGTATTTTTGAAGAAAATTTGTTGAAGCGAGATTTTCTCAGACAGTCTAATGGATAAATATTCCTTTTTAAACGCAGCCCATACAGCATACTTTGCTGATTTATACGACCAATATTTGCAAAATCCGGATTCAATTGAACCCAGTTGGAGGGCTTTTTTTCAGGGATATGATTTTGGTGGTGAAACCTTTGGATCTAATGGTGAGACTATCGAGGGCGTTTCTACCCAAGATCAGGATCAGATTCATAAGGAATTTCAGGTAGTAAGACTTATTGATGGGTATAGGACCCGAGGACATTTGTTTACCAAAACAAATCCTGTTCGCGAGCGCAGACAATATGAACCAACGCTGGACATCGAAAATTTTGGTCTATCCCAAAATGATTTGGACACCGTTTTTAATGCTGGTGAAATTCTTGGAATTGGAGCTCAGACATTAAGGGAAATAATAAAACATCTAAAAGCAATTTATTGTGACTCTATTGGCATTGAGTATATGTTTATACGGAATCCAATGGAAATCCAATGGTGGCAAGACCAATTGAATAAAAATGATAATCGACCAAATTATACCCCAGAGACAAAAAAATATGTGCTTTCAAAATTAAACCAAGCAGTTTCTTTTGAGCAGTTTTTGCAAACAAAATATGTAGGGCAAAAGCGATTTTCATTAGAAGGCGGGGAAACGCTCATACCTGCTATAGGAGCCATTGTTAGGATAGCTGCTGAAGAATATGATGTAGAGGAGTTTGTTTTGGGAATGGCGCATAGGGGACGGTTAAACACTTTGGTAAATATTTTCAGAAAGCCAATTCGAGAACTTTTTAATGAGTTTGAAGGTAAAGATTATGATGAAGCCGATTTTGATGGCGATGTAAAATACCATTTAGGTGCGACCATAAAAAAAACATTAAAAAGCAACAAAGAATTAACCATGAACTTGGTGCCTAACCCTTCACACTTAGAAACTGTAGGGCCTGTTGCCGAAGGGATCACTAGGGCAAAAATAGACGAAGAATATAACGGGGATGCTTCTAAGGTACTACCTATAATAGTACACGGCGATGCTGCTGTTGCTGGACAGGGTGTGGTTTATGAACTTATTCAAATGAGCAAACTAAAAGGGTATTCAACCGGTGGAACTGTTCATATTGTTGTAAATAACCAAATAGGGTTTACTACCAATTATCTTGATGGGCGATCAAGTACTTACTGTACTGATGTTGCAAAAGTGACATTGTCTCCAGTATTGCACGTTAATGCAGATGATGTGGAGGCGGTTACGCATGCTGTACTCATGGCTTTGGATTTTAGAATGACCTTTAAGCGCGATGTGTTCATTGATCTGTTGGGCTATAGAAAATACGGTCACAACGAGGGAGACGAACCTCGTTTTACGCAACCAATTTTGTATGATGCTATAGCTAAACAACCAAACCCTCGTGATATTTATAGTCAAAAATTAATTGCTGAAGGAGTTATTGACGAAGGGTATGTTGAAAAATTAATTTCAGATTATAAATCCTTACTGGAAAAAGAATACGATAAATCCAAACAAGATGTCGCTGCCAAAGTAAAACCGTTTATGGATAATGTTTGGCATAGCTTTATGCGCCAAGATTTAGATGGATTATTGATAAGTGTTGGCACAAAATATCCACGAAAGAATTTGGAACGTATAGCAAAAATAGTTTCTACTGTTCCTGATGAGGTTAAATTTTTAAAAAAAGCAGAACGAATTTTACAAGATAGGGCCAAAATGGTTTTTGAAACCAATGCATTGGATTGGAGTATGGGCGAAATCTTTGCGTTCGGTAGTTTAATGGAAGAAGGATACAATGTTCGAATATCTGGTCAGGATGTTGAACGCGGAACATTTTCTCATCGCCACGCCATTTTAAGGGATGAGATTTCTAACGAGACCTTTAATTTATTAAACACGAACCCCAAGAATAAAGGGAAAATGACCATCTTTAATTCTTTGTTGTCTGAATATGGTGTACTAGGGTTTGATTATGGTTATGCAATGGCAGCTCCAAATACGTTAACTATTTGGGAGGCACAATTTGGAGATTTTAGTAATGGTGCCCAAATTGTGTTTGACCAATATATTTCGGCAGGTGAAGATAAATGGAAACAGCAAAACGGCATTGTCGTTTTGTTGCCCCACGGTTATGAAAGTCAGGGCTCAGAGCATTCTTCTGCAAGAATTGAACGGTATTTACAATTATGTGGAAATGATAACATGACGGTTGCGAATTGCACAACACCTGCAAATTTCTTCCATTTATTACGTCGTCAAATGAAACGTAATTTCCGAAAACCATTAATCGTATTTACACCAAAAAGTTTATTAAGACACCCTTTGGCGGTTTCAACTATTGAAGATTTTACCAATGGCGAATTTCAAGAGATTATAGACGACACCATCAATCCCGATCTTGTCAAGCGACTGGTATTTTGTTCGGGTAAATTTTATTATGATTTGTTTGCTGAGCGTGAAAAATTGCAACGTGAGGATATTGCATTGATTCGAATTGAACAATTATTCCCCTTACATAAAGATAAAATTGAAAATGTTATTAATAGATATAACAAAGTTGAAAACTATATCTGGGCCCAGGAGGAACCAAAAAACATGGGAGCTTGGAGTTTTATGATGCAGCGCTTTGAACTGGTGAATTTGCAAGTGGCTTCAAGGGATTACAGTTCTGTTCCGGCACCTGGCTCCAGTACTCGAGATAAAAGAAGACAACGTAGTGTAATAGATGAAGTTTTTGGCACCATTAATAACTAATAATAAAAAAATAAGAATAATACTTAAATAGATAGACCATGATTTTAGAAATGAAAGTTCCTTCGCCTGGAGAATCCATAAAGGAAGTTGAAATAGCAACTTGGTTGGTTGAGGATGGAGATTATGTTGAAAAGGATCAAGCCATTGCTGAGGTTGATAGTGATAAGGCTACTTTGGAACTTCCTGCCGAGGCAAGTGGTACGATTACTTTAAAAGCAGAAGAAGGCGATGCTGTTGCCGTGGGAGCTGTTGTGTGCTTAATCGATACCGGTGCAGAAAAACCTGAAGGAGTTGTATCTAAAAATCAAAAATCTCCTAAAAAAGTAAGTAGTTCTTCTTCTTTAGCAGAAGAGAAACCAAAGCCCGTCAGTACCTATGCTACTGGAAGTGCAAGTCCTGCAGCCAAAAAAATATTGACTGAAAAAGGCATTGAAGCCTCTCAAGTAAATGGCTCTGGAATCGATGGCCGAATTACAAAAGAAGATGCTGTTAAAGCTGTACCTTCAATGGGAGTGGAAATCAATACTGAGGGTAGGGGAAGCAGTCGTTCCAAAATGTCGATGCTTCGGCGTAAAGTGGCAGAACGTTTGGTCGAAGCAAAAAATACGACCGCCATGTTGACAACCTTCAATGAAGTGGATATGTCACCAATTTTTGAATTAAGAAACAAGTACAAAGATGCCTTTAAAGAAAAACATGAAGTTGGCCTTGGCTTTATGAGTTTCTTTACCCTTGCTGTTGTTCGCGCTTTAAAATTATATCCCGCGGTTAATTCCATGATTGACGGACAAGAAATGGTGAGCTATGATTTTTGTGATATCAGCATAGCGGTTTCGGGCCCAAAAGGGTTGATGGTTCCGGTTATTAGAAATGCCGAAAAATTAACCTTTAGAGGAGTAGAGGCTGAAGTAAAACGATTGGCATTAAGAGCCCGTGATGGACAAATTACTGTAGACGAAATGACAGGAGGCACGTTTACCATTTCCAACGGTGGTGTATTTGGAAGTATGTTATCGACCCCCATTATCAATCCGCCACAAAGCGGCATTTTGGGAATGCACAATATTGTGGAGCGTCCGGTAGCAGTTAATGGGAAAGTAGAAATACGACCCATTATGTATGTGGCATTATCGTATGACCATAGGATTATTGACGGCAGGGAATCAGTTGGTTTTTTAGTTGCCGTAAAAGAGGCCTTGGAAAATCCAAAGGAATTGTTAATGGATAATGATGTTAAAAAAGCCTTGGAACTTTAAGTTATCAATGAGAAATAAGAAGAAGAAGCCGTCTCAATACTAAAATTTGAGGCGGTTTTTTTTATTGTATTGATTTTTAAGGTACCCCATCAAAAAAAGCCGAGATTTTTAAAATGAGGCCAAGCTGCCCTTAGGCCGCAATTTTCTTTCTTAAGTTGTGGGC
>DASWKU010000174.1:0-8216 GCA_036396455.1 Flavobacteriaceae bacterium | reverse complement strand
TCAATTATTTGTATCTTAGCGTCTTTGCGTGAAAATTTATTTTTTCAATTTTTAGAACTCCCTTTAAGGCTTAAAAGCGTAGATACTTTCTTCGAGCAAATCCTCATTTTTTATTGTGGCTACTTTTTCAAATCCATTTCTATCGTAAAACTTATGAAGGTTTTCGTCTTCAATAGCCAGCCAAAAGCCAGTATTGGGGTAAAGCTTCTTAATATTATCCAACCATAAAGAGCCCAGATTTCTATTGCGTTTGGTTTCATCAACAAAAATAAACCCTAAATAGAGATAACCTTTTTTAAACCATTTCTTTGCTTCGTTTTCGTAATACAGCATATCTGGTGGGCATTTTGAAAACACCAATCCGCCCGCAACAACAACTTCATGTTCAACCAAAACCAAAAGTTGGGTTGTTGCTTTCAGGTCTTCCCAAAAAGGTACAATAGCATCTTGCCAATCTTTCGGCAACATATCAAAAAACAAATGCGCTTTGGCTGTGCAATTTTTAAATTCCATAATTACAATAAGCCCCAAGACCAGAGTTTGTCTGAATCTTCAAACCAACGGTCGCCAATATCGGTTCGGTAATACCCATTATTGATGATGATATTCTGAATGCGGTTATACATCATTCTTTGGGCTTCTTTCATGGTAATTCCCGTTCCGGTAACCAAAACTGCTATTCCGGTATTTCCTGTGATGAGCCATTCATTATTGACCATTTTTAGATGCATGGGGTGTACCCCTTCCTTTACATTCTTTCTAAAGACCACAACGGCATCTTTTGAAAACAATTCGAAACTCTTTTTGTCGTCATAAGGAAATGGCGGAACAACAATAAAAGCACCAACTTGAAAGCCTTTTTTGACATTGATCTTAAAATTTTTACCAGAAGCAATTTTAAATAACAGTTCACCAAAAGGCTCATTGATTCCAGCGCGTTGAATGGAAACTTGAGGATACCCAAACCTAGATGTAAATTCCAAGGGATAAATACCTTTACCATTAACAATACAATTTAGGTCAATATGGCCCACAAATTTATGTTTAGCCAAAGTGGATTGAAATTTATGAAGCGTGGCTTCAAAAATTGGAGAGTCCTTCACCCAAAACATACTGGTCCCCATTTCACCAGTGGAAACCCCAAGCTCTTTTGGAAATAGTTTTTTGTGCTCAAATGTGATATTTATGGGATAAATAAATTCAGTTCCATTAAAAAAGGCTGAAGCTGAAATTTCGACCCCTTTAACCCTTCTCTGCAATTGAAACGTACCGAATTTTTCACCCCAAGACTGTTCGTAAGCTCTTAAAATCCTAATCACATCCAAACCTTCATCATCACTGCCCACAAACAATAATTGCTTGATATCCTGTGTTTCACCACATGGTTTTATCACATAAGCATTCGGGTTTTTTTCAATATAATCTATGGCATCCTGAAAGCTAAAAAATTCCTTGTAAGGCAGTGTCTTAATTTTGTGTTTCTTAAGTTCAGACTGTCCAAAATCCCTATCAAGTTCGAGATTATCCGTATATTCTGAGCCTCCAACAACAAGTTTCCCAGATTGCCTTAATGCTTCACATTGCTTTCCATAGCCCGTGTAATCAAAAACAATGACATCAGCCCAATCAGTATGGACTTTCCAATCCCGAACTTTTTTTAGAAATCCAAAACCAATTTCTTTGGAAGCCTTGTCTTCAACAAAGAATTTTACTTCGTTGCCTTCAAGTAAAGTGGTATACGCTATGTCTAAAGTTTCTCCCCAGCGAGAAACAAATAGAAACTTTTTAGGAGAAGAATTTTGTGCTTTCACACCCAGAAGAAACAATGTGTTCCATAAATTAGCATTAAAAATTTCATCAAAATTAATCAAATTACTGTTTGAAAAATCATTTTAGAAAACTATTTTCAAAAAAAATTAGAACATAAAAAAGGCCGTCAAAAGTGACAGCCTATTTGTATTTTTTGATGATGAAACTTTATTTTACTTCTGCGCTTCCCCTTTATCTTTAAGCGTGTCATACATAATTGGCGTTGCAATAAATATGGACGAATAGGTCCCTACAACGATACCCACAATCAATGCAAACAACAGATCCCGTAAGGAATCGGCCCCAAAAATAAACATGGCGAACAATACAACAAGTGTAGTAAGCGATGTATTTAAGGTTCTACTCAACGTACTATTGACTGCAGAATTGATATGGACACCACCTTTGAATCCCGACTTTTCGGCTACGACCTCCCTAATCCGGTCGAACACAACCACGGTGTCATTCAATGAATACCCAATAACGGTCAAGATGGCCGCAATAAAGGCTTGATCTATTTCCATACTGAATGGCATTAAAGTGTATGTAAGCGAGTACACACCCAACACAATGATCACATCATGAAAAACAGCGGCAACAGCCCCTAAGGAGAATTGCCATTTCTTGAATCGCATCAAAATATAAAGGAATACAACAACCAATGAACCCAGTACCGCCCAAAAGGACTCTTTTTTAATATCGTCGGCAATGGTTGGACTCACTTTATCTGAAGATACTTTGCCCACCTTTTTAATATCCGCTCCGGAATCGTCAGTAAATTGTTGATAAGTAAATCCAACTGGCAAATAAGGTTTAAGAGATTCGTATAACATCAATTGAGTCTCTTCGTCAACTTCAGCAGAATTTTCATCAACTTTATATTTGGTTGAAATTTTTAACTGATTGGCACTTCCAATTGTTTTTACTTCGGCACTACCAAATGTTGCGTTCAAGTCCTTAGTTACTGCTTCTGGGCTTACTTCTTTATCAAAACGAACTTGATAGGTCCTTCCTCCAACAAAATCAATCCCTTGATCCAATCCTTTTGTGGACAATGAAATAATACTTACCAATATTAAAATTCCGGAAACCACATACGATACTTTCCTTTTAACTATAAAATTGTAATTGGTATTTCTGAAAAATCCTTTGGTGATTGCAGTTGAGAAATCCAATTTACCTCCTCGATTGATATACCAATCCACCACTAATCTGGTAATGAATATGGCTGTAAACAAGGATGTTAAGATACCGATCAATAAGGTTGTGGCAAACCCTTTGATTGGGCCTGTACCAAATACAAATAAAATGATTGCCGTTAATCCTGTCGTGATGTTGGCATCCAAAATGGAAGATAAGGCATTGGCAAAACCATCTTTAACCGCCTCTCTTTGACCCTTACCTTTTCCGATTTCTTCCCTAATGCGTTCAAAAATGAGCACGTTGGCATCGACCGACATCCCTATGGTCAATACAATACCCGCAAGACCCGGAAGGGTCAGTACAGCACCTAAACCTGCTAGTACTCCAAAAATCAATAAAATATTCAAGAGCAACGCAATATCAGCAAATATGCCACCTTTACCATAATAAAGTATCATCCATATCAACACCAAAGTCAATGCGATCAAAAAGGATTTCATACCGCTATCGATAGCTTCTTGACCTAATGAAGGCCCAACTTCAGATGCCTGAACAATGTCAGCCGAAGCTGGTAATTTACCCGCTCTTAAAACATTGGCCAAATCGACAGCTTCATTTACTGTAAAAGAACCTGAAATTTCTGAATTTCCACCGGAAATCGCTCCACTGCTTACACCAGGTGCTGAATAGACTATGTCATCCAAAACAATGGCAATTTGGCTTTGTTCCGTATAAGCTCTACCCGTCATTTCTTCCCAAATTTTAGCACCCTTACCGTTCATTTGCATACTCACCGATGGCCTTCCTTGGTTGTTATAAGATTGACGTGCATCGGTAATCACAGCACCACTTAATTCTGGCTCATTATCTCTATTGCCAATAAGGGCATATACGTTTACGGTTTTCTGTTCAGTTTGGTTATTGGCTTCAGGTAAACCAAAGGCAAATTTTGTATAACGGTGATCGGCCGGCAAATTTGCTCTTACTTGAGGCATATTTAAATACGAAGCCAATTTGTCTTTATCTTCTGCGTTTACAGCAAATAAAGCTGATGGTTCACTTTGGGGGACAATCATATCAAATAATGGTCCTTGGGTTTGTGGCACAATGGAATCGTTGGTTTCACCCAATAGTTTGTCAATCTCGCTTTGTTCAACATTGGTGCTATCGGTTGAGGTAACTTCAGCAGATTCTTTTTCAACAACGCCTTTCAACGTTTCATTTGCCCTTACAAAAAAGTCTCCCAATTCCTGTCCATTAAGAACATCCCAAAATTCCAATTGGGCGGTACTTTGCAAAAGTTTTTTGATACGTTCAACATCCTTTGCTCCCGGCAATTCTACCAAAATACGACCAGAATTCCCTAAGCGTTGAATGTTTGGAGACGTGACACCAAATTTGTCGATACGTTTGCGCAACACTTCAAATGCTGAGATAATGGATTCGTCAACTTTTTTCCTGATGACCACTTTAACTTCATTATCAGACATCGAGATATCGATATCGTCCACCAAAGTCCTGTTTGCAAAAATATCTGGAGAAGCCAATTTTGTGTCTCCTTTTATTTTGTCAAAAGCCTTATAAAAGGATTCCAAATAAGGTTCTTGGGCATCTTTTTGAATTTCAACCGCATCTTCCAAAGCTTTATTGAAAACTGGATCTTTGCTGTGATTTGCAAGGCCTTTCAAAATATCTTTTACTGAAATTTCAAGAATTACATTGATACCACCCTTAAGGTCTAGACCAAGGTTCATGGCCTTTTCTTGAACTTCTTTATAGGTAAATTTTGCAATGCCAATATTATATACTTCTTTATTTGAAATGGAATCCAAATACTTAATCTCTTCGACATTTTTTAAATCTGGGTCGTCAAATTTACTGGCAGCAACGATTTCTGCCTGATCCTCAATTTGGTTGGCTTTGAAAGTAAATGACAACTGGTAAATACTTACCAATCCAAATAACAGTGCAAAAAGCTTTACTAATCCTTTGTTTTGCATTATAATTTTGTTTTTATACTAAATAGTTTTTTTTGAAACGTGCAAATATATGATTTAGGTTAGGAATTGACAATTTTTTTAGCCCTTTAAATTTCCCAAACAAAAAGTGTCTTGAGCTCCTAAATTTAAGAATATCTAAAAGCAGGTATTAGCCATACCATCCTGATTTTACTCCTACTTTAAGTTATCAAGGCACTTCAGTTTACTTCTTATTATAATCTATAACAAGCTATTGACATTTCGTATGGCTTCAGCACTTTCCAACATATTTGTTTTTTCAGCATCGGTCAATTCCAATTCAACAATACGTTCTATGCCATTTCGACCTAATATGACAGGCACCCCAATACAAAGGTCCTTCAAACCATATTCGCCATCCAACAATACCGAACAAGGGAACATTTTCTTTTGGTCACAAGCAATGGCCTGAACCATGGCACTAACTGTGGCACCTGGAGCATACCAAGCCGAAGTTCCCAATAACTTGGTAAGGGTTGCACCGCCAACTTTCGTATCTTCCTTAACCTGTTCCAATCGATCTGATGATAAAAACGCCGATACTGGAACACTGTTTCGTGTAGCCAAACGTGTTAATGGGATCATTCCTGTATCACTGTGCATGCCAATGACCATGCCATCAACATCGCTAATTGGAGCATCCAAGGCTTCTGCCAAACGGTATTTAAAACGGGCAGAATCCAAAGCTCCTCCCATTCCGATAATTCTGTTTTTAGGTAAGTTGGTTGATTGATGCGTCAAATACGCCATGGTATCCATTGGGTTGCTTACAACAATTAGGATGGTATTTGGCGAGTGCTCAATTAAACTGGACGTTACCGACTTTACAATTCCGGCATTAATGCCAATGAGTTCTTCCCTTGTCATTCCCGGTTTACGTGGAATACCTGAAGTGATCACACAAACATCACTATTTGCTGTTTTGGAATACTCATTGGTGACCCCTGTTATTTTGGTGTCAAAACCATTTAAAGAAGCGGTCTGCATTAGGTCCATGGCCTTACCTTCGGCAAAACCTTCTCTAATGTCCAATAGCACAACTTCACTTGCAAAATCCTTAATGGCAATATATTCGGCACAACTTGCACCCACTGCCCCTGCTCCAACTACGGTTATTTTCATTATAATATATTTTTAAATTGTGTTGATAAATGAGAGTGCAAAATTACAAATTAATATGCTTTACCGGTTGTGCATTTTGATAATTTTGAAATTAATTTGGATCAAAATCTTCATTCTTGGCCTCTCCCGAGCTATCGGGACTAAAGGATGGAATGAAGATTTCCTCGTTCACCCTTTAGGGAGGGGAAAAATCGAGGAAATCAGTTCAAAATGCACAACGGGTATGCTTTAAATAAAAAAAGCGCAAGATTATATCCTACGCTTTTCAATTGTTTTTGTGGTTCAAATTTAGAATGAAAAATTCAGTCCCAATGAGGCACTGTCAAACTCAGCCAAGGTATAATCGGCATTGATGCCAAAGAAGCCAAGTTTTAAGTTAGCACCCGCTGTTGCCTTAACCCCAGAAATATCTTGTTTAATTGAAAATGGGTCTACAATTTCTTCTGAAAAAATGAGACCGTTGGACACTCTATAAGTCCCCAATAAATCTGTTGTTGACTTTCCGGTAATATATCCCAGTCCGCCATAAAAGTTGATTATTTTAAGCTTTGTGCCTACTATTAATTGTAACAGGACTGTGTTGACCTTTGTTGATATTTGTTGATTATTCCCTTCAACCAATGATGAATCCGTAAAATCATAACTTCCGTCCAAATGCGTATAGGCCACCAAACCCGAAATGGCAACCGGAATAACCTTATCGGCTGGAAGCCAACTTGTAAAGTCCTGTTGCAAACCCACTCCATATAACCCGACCTTCGTGTCGTCGGCATCCACTTTAGGAAAATAACGTGCTTTGACCTGTGTCCCTTTAAAAGGTGAAAAACTTGCCTGCAAAAAGGCTGTTGGGATTAAATTCAAGTCGGTTGAGCCAATCCCGGTGGGCAATGTAACTTCAACTTCTTGGCTGCCAAAGATAGGGTCATCGTAAGTTACAATCACGCTGACATCTGGATCATTTTGGCCTAAAGCCGTAGCCACAATTTTAGATGAGCTTCCGTCTTCAAATCTTACATTTTCATAATCGGCAACGTTTAAAACAAAGGATTTCTTTTTGTCTTTTATTAAAGAAGCGTTTCCAATGAGTGAGATTTCAAAGCCAAAACGATGTGGTGCTTTGGCATTATTGAACCAACCATTGTTAATACCAAAAGCCAAACCTTCAGAAGCTGGAGCAATATAATCGGTTGTAAATGTTTTGGCATCTGCAATGCCGGCAGCCAACAAATCATCAATATTTTCTTGGGCATGGATTGTAAAGATAGACAATAGGAATGAGGTAAATAATAAGTGTTTTTTCATCTGTTCTTTTATATTTGTTATTTAATAGGTCAGATGGAATGCCTTAGTAACATATCTGTTAGTTTGATAAATCCGTTAATGGGCATTTCATAGGTTAAGTAAAATTAAATTGTATTCAATAAACGATTTATATATTTAAAAATTGTCTTTTATAATCTATTAAAGATTAAAATATGTAAAAAGCAACTACACTTTCATGTAATTGCTTTTGAATTAGTTTTTTAAAATTACAGATGTCAAAACAATTTTTTACATCTTACTAGGTGGTGGTGTTAAGATGAAAGAACCCTAGACATCAATATTGGCATAAATGGCATTCTTTTCGATAAACTCTCTACGCGGCGGAACCTCATCTCCCATTAGCATCGAAAAAATACGATCTGCTTCACTGCCATTATCAATCTGCACCATACGCATGGTTCTAAATTCAGGATTCATGGTCGTATCCCAAAGTTGTTCGGCATTCATTTCTCCCAAACCTTTATAACGCTGTATTTTTGCTCCATCTCCATATTCAGCTATAATGGCATCACGTTCTTTATCGCTCCATGCATATTGTTTTTTAGCGCCTTTGCGTATTAAATACAAAGGTGGTGTTGCAATGTAAATGTGACCGGCTTCAATCAATTCTTTCATATATCTGAAGAAAAAGGTCAGGATTAAGGTGGCAATATGGCTTCCATCGATATCGGCATCGCACATGATGACGACTTTATGGTAACGCAATTTTGAAAGATTCAGCGCTTTGCTATCCTCTTCGGTTCCAATGGTGACACCCAATGCCGTAAAAATATTTCTAATCTCTTCGTTTTCGAATACCTT
>DASWKU010000173.1:0-12236 GCA_036396455.1 Flavobacteriaceae bacterium | reverse complement strand
GCCCACAACTTAAGAAAGAAAATTGCGGCCTAAGGGCAGCTTGGCCTCATTTTAAAAATCTCGGCTTTTTTTGATGGGGTACCTTAAAAATCAATACAATAAAAAAAACCGCCTCAAATTTTAGTATTGAGACGGCTTCTTTTTAATATTAAAATTATTTTACAAGTAAATTGCAAAACCAATAGCTCCACCAAATGTATTTGATTTAATTTTAAAATCGCTTTCTTCTTTATTTGATAATTTTGCAGAAATAAAGTCAACACCTAAATTAACTGATACAGAATCACTTAAAAAATAAGCTAAACCGCCTCTAACATTAAAACCAATTCCACTATATTTATCAAAATCTTCATCTCCTTCACTTACAGATAAAAAACCTACTCCTGCACCAACATATGGAGCTAATTTGTCTGTCTTAAAAAAATATGTTGCACCTGAAAAAACAGCAAAAGAATTTGTTTTGAATTCTTCATCAAAACCTTCTTCTTCAAACTTGGTCTTTGTGCTAGAAAAATTCAAATCTAAACCAATTGACAAATTATCCATAATAAAATAGCCAGCATTAGGGCTGATAGTAAATGTAGAAACTGTTGATTTACCATCTAATTCTTCGCCATCAAATTCAACTTTAGCTGTACTTGATGCAAATGAAATACCTGCATCAGACCCAAACATCCATTTACCTTTTTCAGTTTGAGCATTAACATTCGACAATCCAAAAACTACTGTAGCAGTAAATAGTAATATTTTTTTCATACTCTTAAGTTTTAAAATTAATTGTTAGGCTATATTTAATTCATTTATAAAGTAAAAATAGCAGTTTTATTGAAGCTGCCAAATGTTATACAAATTTTCTTAAATGAAAAGAGGAAGTCAAATGGCTTCCTCTTTTATAAAATTGTTTGATTTGTATTAGAAATTATATCCAACAAATAATTGAATAACATTGTTTTTCAAATCTCCTCCATCATCATCAAGCACATTACCTAATCCTAGATTATAACGGGCCCCAAAGTTTAAACCTGTTTCTAATTCGTAGCCTAAGCCTAATGCAGCACTAAAGTCAGTGCTTTTCAAAAAATCTTTCACATCTTCCCCATCATCTTTAGCTGATACTAAAAACCCGATTTGTGGACCAGCTTCAATACTAAATCCTTCGGCAACTGTAAATTTAGCAAGCACAGGAACATTAATGTAATCCAGTTTCAAATCACCTCCATCATAAGAAGCTCCTTGAGATGAATAAAGCAATTCTGGTTGTATAGCAAATTTTTCTGACACTCCAATAACGACAACACCACCAACATGAAATGATGTTAAACCATCCAATCCATCAGAATCATCACCACCTAAGCTAGCAAAGTTAACACCCGCTTTTGCTCCAAAAGTAACTTCTTGAGCATTCATTGTAAATCCAAAAACTGCAACAGCAGCAAATAAAAATAATTTTTTCATAATCTTTTAAGTTTTTAAAATTGATTGATGCAAACTAAATACTTTTTTTTCAAATAATAAAAATTTATTATGATGTTATTAACATTTTTATTAACATATGATTTTAAATAATTGATAATAAGTATTTTAAAAAATAAGTTATTAACACTAACTTTAAAAAATCCGATAAATTGCGTATACAAAACACTAATAAGTAATGAGAAAAAGGCTATTTTTACCTGAATAGTGTCCTAATATTGTTTTCTGCATCGTTAATTTCAATAACTGCGGTATCTGTTGAAATGACTCCTATATTTCTGGCAATAAGCATTAGTTTTTTAGTGTTCTTAAAAGTTTTATGGGCTAATTTAAGGAAGATACATTATTTAATCACGCATTCGTCAAAACCTTGCGAAATATTGAATTGGATCAGTAAATAGTATAGATACTAAGTTTTATTTAGAATCAATAGAAGTTGTCATAAAAAAAGGGAAGACAAAGCTTCCCTCATTTTAAATCCATATATCATTATTTTTGAAGTCCAAACTCAATTCCTAAATTAATGGTACTAAAGGTTCCCCCATCAACACTAATACCTTTATACGCCAAAACAATGTCAATGCTTTGGCTAACGGCATACTGCACTTTTGGAGCATAATAAAACCCGCCATCATTACCTGAAGGACTGATTCCTACCGCATAACCTAAATCTGCACCTATGGTAAAATCTTCGGTCACGTTAAAACGTCCCGCTGCTGCAATGGGCAAAAATCCAGCATCATCAATATCAAATCCTTCAACGGAATCCCCAAGAAAATGAGAGTACCCCGCAGTTACACCTGCATTAAATTCTTCGGATACCTTCCATAAATAACTTAAATCTGCCCCAATGTTTAACGTATAAGAATCTTTAATGTCACCTAATGGCAATCCGACGTTCAGACCCAATGTAAAATCTTGAGCATTTACATTCAACAGTGTAAAAAAAACAACTGGCAATAAAAAAAGTTTTTTCATAATTTTTAGATGTTAAATATGTTAATATGATAATAAATAACGGATATTTTTTTGATATTATCAAATTGATTTATGATGCCAAACTAATTTATTTTGAAACTAAATAGAGGTCTATATTACAAATGATCCAACTCTATTAAACTTATTCTATTTTTACATCCATGAAATGGCAACATGCACTAAAGGATTATAAACACTATCTTAAAATAGAACGTGGGCTTTCCAAAAACTCCATTACCAATTACGAGTTTGACATTAACAAGCTCATTAAGTATTTGGAAACGCATGACATTTATGCCACTCCCATCGATATTTCAACTGATGTTGTTCAGCCATTTATTTACGAAGCTTCCAAAACATTGAATCCAAGGTCGCAATCACGACTGATTTCCGGATTGCGCAGTTTTTTTGGTTATCTCATCTTTGAAGATTATCGTAAAACCAATCCAATGGACCATATTGAATCGCCCAAAATTGGTCGAAAACTTCCCGACACCCTAAGCATTGAAGATATTGATAATCTTATTTCGGCCATAGATTTGAGTAAACCCGAAGGCGAGCGCAATAGAGCCATTTTGGAAACACTCTATAGTTGTGGATTAAGGGTAAGTGAACTTACCAATTTAAAAATTTCAGATTTATTTTTTGAAGAAGGTTTTATTAAAGTTACCGGAAAAGGAGACAAACAACGGTTTGTACCAATAAATTTGAATACGCAAAAATTTATCAATATTTATAGAAATGAAGTGAGATCTCACATCTTGATCGTTCCCGAATTTAAGGATACCTTATTCTTAAACCGAAGAGGGAAACAATTAACGAGAGCTATGATTTTTACAATCATTAAACAGCTGGCAGAAAAAACAGGTCTTCACAAAACCATTTCACCACATACCTTTAGGCACTCCTTTGCCACACATTTATTGGAAAACGGTGCCGATTTAAGGTCTATACAACTCATGCTAGGGCATGAAAGTATTACCACAACCGAAATTTATATGCATGTTGACCGAACACATTTAAGAGAGGTGTTGCACAAATTTCACCCAAGAAAATAAAAAGTTCCCAATTTAAATTGAAGGCTCACATTTATCTGTGTACATGACAAAAAATTGTTTTTAGAACAATTTAATCGGAAAATCAGTATGACCCCAACCCTAAAGGGCGCCTGATTTTCCTCGATTTGCACCCTTTAGGGCCGGGGCAACAAAGCGAGGAGTTATTGAAATTGAATTTTTGTCATGTACTTATCACATTTATATTATTATTTCGCAATATTGACCGCTCTCGTTTCTCTAATTACGGTTACCTTCACCTGACCCGGATAGGTCATATCCGTTTGGATTTTTTGGGAAATTTCAAACGATAGGTTTGCTGCTTGTTCATCTGAAACTTTTTCGCTTTCAACCATAACCCTTAACTCTCTGCCGGCTTGAATGGCGTAGGCTTTGTTGACACCATTAAATCCAAAAGCGACATCTTCCAAATCCTTCAAACGCTGAATATACGAATCCAAAACTTGTCGTCGAGCTCCAGGCCGTGCTCCCGAAATGGCATCACATACCTGAACAATTGGTGAGAGCAATGTGGTCATTTCAATCTCATCGTGATGCGCTCCAATGGCATTGCAAATTTCTGGTTTCTCCCCATATTTTTCTGCCCATTGCATTCCCAAAATCGCATGAGGGGTTTCCATGTCTGCTTCTGAATCTGGCACTTTTCCAATATCGTGTAATAAACCAGCACGTTTTGCCAATTTAGCGTTCAAGCCCAGTTCCGCTGCCATGACCCCACAAAGTTTGGCCACTTCTCTTGAGTGCTGCAACAGGTTTTGGCCGTAAGACGATCGGTATTTCATGCGTCCAACCAATTTAATGATTTCAGGGTGCAAACCATGAATTCCCAAATCAATGACGGTTCGTTTGCCAACCTCTATGATTTCCTGTTCAATCTGTTTTTGTGTTTTTTGGACGATTTCTTCAATACGTGCTGGGTGGATCCTTCCATCGGTAACCAATTTATGTAAGGACAGTCGCGCCACTTCCCTTCTTACCGAATCAAAACAGGAAAGAATGATGGCTTCCGGTGTGTCATCCACAATAATCTCAACTCCTGTAGCAGCTTCAATTGCTCTAATATTTCGTCCTTCGCGACCAATGATCCGTCCTTTTACATCGTCGGATTCTATATTGAATACCGAAACGCAGTTATCAATGGCCTCTTCGGTACCTATACGCTGTATGGTGTTGATAATGATTTTTTTGGCATCTTGCTGAGCGGTAAGTTTGGCTTCTTCAAGATGGTCCTGAATAAACGCCATGGCATCGGCCTTGGCCTCATTTTTAAGCGATTCCACAAGTTGGGCTTTGGCATCTTCGGCGGAAAGCCCTGAAATGACTTCAAGTTGTTTGATTTGGCTTTTGTGTGCTTTCTCAAGCTCATCTTTTTTCTTTTCAAGAAATTCCAATCTAAAATCGTAGTCCTTGATTTTATCTTCTAAGTCCTTGTTTACCTTAATACTTTTGGCAAGTTCATTCGACACTTGGGACTCTTTATCCCTTGTGCGTTTTTCAGCTTCTGCCATTTTTTTATCGCGAGCTAAAATCACTTTTTCATGCTCTGCCTTAAGCTCAATAAACTTTTCTTTAGCTTTAAGTTCCTTTTCCTTGCGTAAGTTTTCACCATCAATTTTGGCTTCTTTTATAATAGCGTTTGCTTCACTTTTGGCATCTTTAATCAATTTGGAAGCATTATTTTTTTCTAATATTTTCGCCAAAATATATCCTAGTACTGTACCCAATACCAGTCCTCCAACAATCATTAAAATTGTGTTCTGTTCCATGTTTAGTTAGTATTTATGTATAAAAAAAGCCTACATCAGTTTCAAGTTTTGTATAAACTCCTTAAATACAAGTTTAGGGCTAACAAGCTGATCAACAATCTGTTCTAAGACAGCTCGGTTTTACAACTTAAACTCACCCTTTTTAAAGAATTAACGTTGAGTTTATCAAAAAAAATAACTAATGCAGGCAGTAACCTTTGTTTAATTTTAAAGAACGTTATGAGCTTAAATGTGAATGTAATAGTTCGTCCAATGCTTCTAATCTAATCTGAACTTCTTCATTGACATACTCTTTATCTATTGACTTTTGTTCCACAAGAGAGGCAAACTGTAGAGCGCACATGGCCAATACATCTTGTTTATCCCTTACAGAATAATTTTGCTCAAATTGTGAGATCATGGCATCAATTTTTTTAGCTGCTTTGCGCAATCCTTCTTCTTGACTTGGCGCTATAGTTAAAGGATATACTCTATTAGCTATCGAAAGCTTTATTTTAAGCTGTTCTGCCATAAACCTATTTTTTACGTTATTCCGATAATTGAGCTATACAATGATCAATATCTCTAATTAACGCATTTATTTTGAGCTTGGTCTCTCTGTTATTTTCATCACTGCCAAGTAATGAATTTGCAATTTTGAGTGATTCATATTTTTCAACCCAAGAACTCATTTCTTCTTGTTGCTGAAGGTATTTTTGTTGCTGCATTGTCAATTCTTGCGAAAGTTTAGCGTTTGTTTGTTTTAAAACTTCAAGTTTATGTAAAACCTTACTAATTTTATTCTCTAAAGAATCGACAATATCTTCAATTTTACTCATGTACAAATTTCAATACTGATGTAACAAAGTTAACATACCAAATGAAAAATCACAATTGTTTTACAATAATTTTTTAAATTATTAATTATGGTATTGTTATTCCGTCTTTGTTGGCAAAAATTCAATAATTCTTTGACGGATATTTTCAAATTAATACTTTAGCATTACAATATTGCCTATGAAATATCATTTAATTCTCCTTTTATCTACCCAACTTTGCTTTTCACAAGCAGAATATCCCCAAGATTATTTTAGAAACCCGTTGGATATTCCTTTAATATTGGCGGGAAGTTTTGCCGAACTTAGATCCACTCATTTTCATTCAGGCCTTGATATTAAAACACAACAGCGACAAGGCTTGAAGGTTTTCAGTGCTGCCCAAGGTTATATAAGCAGAATAAAAATATCCTATTTTGGGTATGGCAAGGCCCTGTACGTTACGCACCCCAATGGATATACAACTGTATATGGACATTTAAAAAAGTTTTCACCAAAAATTGAGGCTTATATTAAACAATGCCAATACCAAAAAGAATCATTTGAGGTCGAGGTTTTCCCAACTCCAGATGAACTCCCCATTGCAAATCATGAGGTGATTGCCTTATCTGGAAATACTGGAAGTTCAAGTGCCCCCCATTTGCATTTTGAGATTAGGGACAATGAAGAGCGGCCTATCAACCCAATGCTTTTTGGAATGGATATCAAAGATACCAAAGCCCCATTTGTGTCAAAAGTGTATGCGTATGCAAAAGACAAATATTCTTCAGTCAATCATTCAAATGATAAGGTAGAATTGCGTTTGATTCCTGAAAAAAATGGAAACTATATTGTTGAAAACGTTGAAGCTTACGGCCCCATTGGGTTTGGTGTTGTAAGCAATGATAAGCAAGATATGGCCACAAATAACAATGGTCTATACAATATTCAGACTTTTTTTAATGGGAGCAAAAACCTCGAAATTGATTTTAGGCGCTTCAGTTTTGCTGAAAGCAAACACATCAAGCGGTTTGTTGATTATGAACTTTATAAAACCAAAAAAACAAGCATTCAAAAGTTGTTCGTTCAAAAAGGCAATAATTTAAGCTTGTTCAAAGATGTTGAAGGTGATGGCTATGTCCAGATTGAAGATAGTACATCTTCGGTATACAAAATTAGAATTCAGGATTTTAAGGGCAATGAGACTTGGGTAACTATACCCATTATGGGCAAAAAAACAGAACCTTCACAAGCAACGGACGGGGAAAAGCCCGGTCATTATGTTTACGCCAATCAACCCAAAAATTTACACAAAGGCAATGTTTCGGTTTACATCCCTGCAAATACGTTTTATGATGACACGTATTTAGATTTTGATGTGAGCAGTGATACCCTTAAGATTGATAAGGATATCATTCCATTACAAAAGAGCTATAGTATTTCCTTTGACATTAGCAATTATAACGAAGAGGATAAAAGCAAGCTATTTATTGCGAAACTCGTTGGGTATTACCAAAGGCCAAGTTACATTAATACCACTCGAAAAGGCAATTCTTTGATAGGAAGGCCAAATAATCTTGGAACATTCACTTTGGAAACTGATAATGAGGGACCAAAAATCACACCCATAAACTTTTATAGTGGCAAATGGATAAGCAAGGAAAATTATTTAAAAGTAAAAATTGTTGACAAATTGTCGGGAATCAGTAGTTACAGGGCAACCATAAATGGCAAATGGATTTTGATGGAGTACGATTATAAAACCGATTTGCTGACCTATGATTTTGATGACAAGGTGATTTCTGAAACAGAACATAATTTGAAACTGATTGTTACCGATAATGTTGGAAATAGTTCTACATTTGAAGCAACCTTTTTTAGAAAATAAAATTAAACCGCTTGAAGATTCATTGTTATTTGCTTCTTTTTCTCGTTGGTATTCCCTTTTTTGGGATGTCACAAACAGCAACCATCAAAGGTGTCATATTGGACGACAACCAAATGCCAATTTATGATGTGAACATTAAAGTTGGAACTACGGGCACAACATCCAACGAAAATGGATTTTATGAATTAAAAGTTGCTGCAAATATTGACGTAACCGTCGAATTCACGCACCTATCCCATAAACGTGTAGTGGCCACTTTTAATTTGAAGAATGGTCAGGAATTGGAGTTCAACCCAGTTATGGATGTTCAGATTGAACAGATTGCAGCCGTAATCATCAACACAAATACTAGGCAGTCTGTAGAAGGAGTTTCAACCATTAGTCCAGAAGTTTTGCGGACCATAAAAGGGGCACAGCCCGGTGTGGAAAACATTTTAAAGACACTTCCCGGGGTCAATATTTCCAATGAGCTGAGTACCCAGTATTCGGTTAGGGGCGGAAATTTTGATGAAAATTTGGTCTATGTCAACGAAATTGAAGTCTATCGCCCATTTTTGATCCGATCGGGCCAACAAGAGGGTTTGAGTTTTGTGAATACCGACCTGGTTCAAAATGTCGAATTTTCAGCTGGTGGTTTTCAAGCCAAATACGGGGATAAACTGTCTTCGGTTTTGGATATCACCTATAGAAATCCTATACAATTTGGGGTTCGAGCCGATTTAAGTTTGTTGGGTGGCAGTGTTGCTGCCGAAACCGTTAGCAAAGACTCCAAGTTTTCAGGCATTGTGGGATTACGCTATAGAGATAACAGCTTGCTCATTAAATCCTTGGAGACCAAAACCAATGTCATTCCCGTTTTTGGAGACGTTCAAACGTACCTTACCTATAAATTTTCAGATAAATTCCATCTTAATTTTCTCGGAAACCTTTCACTTAACAAATACGATTTCAGACCTCAAAACCGACAGACCAATTTCGGTACGATTGCAGACCCATTGGCCTTAATTGTTTTTTATGAGGGTCAGGAAAAGGACCAATACCAAACTGAATTTGGTGCATTCAAGGCCAATTACTTTGTCAATGACGACTTGACCCTGAAGCTTATTGCTTCAACGTATCATACAACAGAAGAAGAGCATTTTGATATCCTTGCTCAATATCGATTGGGAGAAGTGAACACCAATATTGGTGATGAAAATTTGGGTGATGTAGAGTTTAGCGAAGGCATCGGTTCGCAATTAACACATGCCCGAAACGATTTGGATGCCTTGATTACTACAGTTGAACATAAGGGTGATTTTAAAACTGATGGCCATACCATGGAGTGGTCTGTTAAATATACCCATGAAGATGTTAGGGACCGTGTTGTGGAATGGGAAGTCATTGATAGCGCAGGGTTTTCCATTAGGCCTCCAACCATTGATGCCTTCAACAATCAACCTTATGAACCTTTTCAAGGACCTTTAGTGCCTTTTCAATCGGTAAGGGCAACAAACAACGTGCAAATTGATAGATTGCAAGCTTATGCACAATGGAGCAAACGCTCAACCTTGGGGAATAATGAAGTGTTTTACAATGCTGGCGTTAGGATTCAAAACTGGACGGTCAATGGCGATGGTATTGAAAGTGCCTCCCAAACAGTATTTAGTCCAAGAGCGCAATTTGCAATTAAACCAAACTGGAATGAAGATATGCTGTTCAGGCTTGCCGGTGGTCTATATTACCAACCTCCATTTTATAGAGAATTAAGGGATTCATTGGGCGTTGTAAATCCCAATGTAAAAGCACAAAAATCCATACACATGGTATTGGGCAATGAATATAGTTTTAGGATGTGGGATAGACCCTTTAAGTTGGTTTCCGAAGCCTATTATAAGAATTTAACCGATGTCAACCCTTATACATTGGAAAATGTCCGCATACGTTATAGGGCAAAAAACAATGCCAAAGCTTATGCTTACGGATTGGACTTTAGATTGAATGGAGAATTTGTTCCAGGCACAGAATCATGGTTCAGTTTCGGCTATTTGAAGACCGAAGAAAACATTGAAGGACAAGGTTATATTGCACGACCAACCGACCAACGTTTGAAATTTGGTATCCTTTTTCAGGATTATATGCCTAAAATTCCGGACATGAAAATGTACCTTAACTTGGTTTACAATACAGGGGTTCCGGGAGGTTCCCCAAGTTATGCCGACCCTTATGAATATCAAAACCGATTACGGGATTATAAACGTGCCGACTTGGGCATCAGTTACGTAATTGTCGATCAAAATAAGACTTACAAACAAGGCTGGAAAAGCAAATTTAAAGAGTTTTCATTTGGGTTTGAAATCTTCAATTTGTTTGATGTTCAAAACACCATAACCAATACTTGGGTAAGGGATGTTTACAGTAAACGGCAATATGCCATTCCAAATTATTTATCACCCAGGGTGTTCAATGTCAGGTTAAGCACCAAGTTTTAATGAATTAAACCAAAAAGATACTTTCAATTATTTACACAAACTAATTAAAAAGTTTTCTGTCAATTAATCTTTAATAAATTCCTTTAAAACTTCAATCACATAATCAATTTCCGCTTTGGTATTGTCTTTACAAAACGAAAACCGCACCGAAGGTTTGGCCAATTGTTCTGGAGTAAGGATTTCGGACAAAACGTGAGAGCCTTGATTGCTTCCGCTTTGGCAGGCACTTCCCTTGGAACAAGCAATGCCTTTTAAGTCCAATTGAAACTGTAACAATGGTGCTTTTTCAGGCGTAATGGGCAAACAAACATTGATTAATTTGTAAGTGCTTTTTTCAGAATCTTCGCAGCTTCCGTTAAAGGACACTTCGGGAAAATTGGATTTCAATGCCTCGATAAAATATTGCTTGAGACTTAAAATATGGCTGCGCTCCTCTTCCAAACGGTCGTAAGACAATCTAAGGGCCTCATCCATTCCAACAATATTGTGAATGGATTCGGTTCCCGATCTTAAACCCCGTTCCTGATCGCCACCAAAAATGGATGCCCTTAATCCTGAATGCTTTCTTATGAATGCAAACCCTACACCTTTTGGGCCATGAAATTTATGTGCACTGGCAGCAAAAAAATCCAATGGAATGTCTTTTAAATCCAATGTGTAATAGCCTATGGCCTGTACTGCATCACAGTGAAATAACACCTGATTGGTTTTACATAAATCGGCAACCCATTTGATATCCAATTTATTGCCAATTTCATTGTTGACATACATCAGGCTCACCAATTGTTTTTTTGAAGGATCCAACAATTGCTCCAAATGAGAATATTTGATATGCCCATCGGTTTCCAAAGCGACAAATTTTACGCTAATGCCATACTCTTTTACCAGTTCATCCACGGTATGCAAAATGGCGTGGTGCTCAATTTTGGAGGTAATGACCTCCGTGACTCCCAAGTCCCTAACTGCACTGCGCAGCACCAAGTTGTCCACTTCGGTGCCACCGGAAGTAAAGAAAATTTCAGAGGCAGAGACATTAAAATAAGAGGCGATGGCCTTTCTTGAGTTCTCTATAAGTGCTTTAGAAGCTCTACCGTAATGATGTGTTGATGAGGCATTTCCGAAATTGCGTCGCATAACATCCGTCATGCGGTCAATGACCTCATCACGCATTTGGGTGGTTGCGGCACTATCAAAATACACTTGTTTCATTTAATAAAGTGGAAATAATTATCTGGTTTTGAACGTGCAAAAATAGCGCAAATAAAATTATTTTCTTGATGCAACGTTATAAATTATCAAATCCCTTATTTTTGTTTCAAAATAAAAACCATGCGAAAACTGCTCTACATATTTCTCTTAAGCTTTTTGTGTTTTACCTGTGATGACGGCGATATTATTGTTTTTGAATTGGATTTTGATGACACTTTTAAAACCAAAACCTGCGGTGACATTGTGTTTTACAAAACCAAAACCGATCCAGCCGAATCACTGTCTATTCAAATAAGCAATTTGACCGTAGAAGATATTCTGGCCGTTGGAAGCGACAATACCTTAACACTTACCTATACCATCGATGGAAACAATAACCGTTTTACCTATAGAACCTATGGTTCAATATCCAATGAAGACGATTTATTCTGCAATGCAGTGCCGCCATCAGATTTAGATATTTTAACCAGTGAAGAAAGTACTTCGGGAATTGTGACCATTACCACCGTTTTGACCGAAGACGACAACGATGGCATTCCTGCTGAACTGGAGGACATCAATGGCAATGGCAACTTGGATGA
>DASWKU010000172.1:0-4859 GCA_036396455.1 Flavobacteriaceae bacterium | reverse complement strand
ATAATTTACTTGATTCAATAAGAAAAGAATTAACAGAATAGTTAAAACCTATAATCAAATTATATCAAAATAACGAAAGGCTAACAATGGTAACCGTTGCACAACCCTCAAAAAAAGTAAAATTTGAGTAAAAAATGGCTTAATCAGAGCTGTTTTAAGAGGGGCAAAAAGTTGCTTTGCTCCATTTTGTTTCAAAAAATGAGTGCCTTAAAAAGGCTCTTTTTAACTGCTCAAAACTGGCTTTAAAAAAGTCAATAAATTGGTTGGCTATTTCATGGTCTTTTGGAAATGCCATTGCTTTCATTGTTGGTTTTTTGGCAATGTATTTCATGTATTTCTTTAGGTTGTACGTTAGAGCCGCCATCATTACATGTTTGTTGGCTTGCTGTATGCCCCGTGTGTTTACCCTTTTTAAGTTTAAAAAGTTAAGCATGGTGCCCAATACAGGTTCCACTGTGCTGCCCCGTTTTTTCATTATCTTTTTGGCATAATCGCTTTGCAGTCTTTCGTGCATCTCATCATACCAAGGTTTGTAAATGCTGTCTTCGATTTTCTTAAAATCAGTCTTACCTATACATCTGCTCCTTAGTGGACAGCTTTTACATTTACTGTTGTCGCTCCGGTATATCTTTTTAGTGTAGCCCTTGCTATCGGTCAAGGTTTTGCGGTAAGGTAATATGGCTTGGTTGCCTCTTGTGCACTCGTACCTGTCTTTTTCCTGATCATAAATAAAACCCTCTCGTTCATGCTTGTATTGTCCAAAATTGGGAATGTAGGCCGCTATGCCCTTTTCTTTGCAGTATTTTAATGCCTTTCCACTGCTGTAACCTGTGTCGGCCAAAAGTTGCTCTACTTTTATATCGTGTTCGGATAAGTTCTCTATGGTTTGATTGGCAATGTGCTCCAGACATTCACTGTCCCTTTTGTCTGAAAAATCTGCTCCTGCCCCTGTTATTACATGGTGGTTATCGTCCACTGCTATTTGTGCATAGTAATTTAACTGGCGTGCTTTTCCTGGTTTTACACTTATTCTCGCATCGGGGTCGGTTGTGCTGTAATGGGTATGGTTGCTTAAATATTTTGGCCGTATCGTATTGCCATGTCCATCGGCTTTGCCTTCATCCTTTTTTCCATGTCCCGGCATATTTTTGTAGGCTTCTTTTTTCCAATCGTGATGTTGCTCCACGTCTTTTTGCCTAGATTTTGTTACTGTTTTATTCGACTTGTCCGGTGGTGTTGCTGTGGCCATTTTGTGTCCACTGTTCGCTGCCAGCTCTTCACTGTATTTTTCCACATCTGCCAACACCTCTTTTTCCTGTAAGCTATCTAAACTTGCATTGGCCTTTACAAAGGCACTATCCATTGCTTGGCGTTTGCCTCTTACCATCCCTTTTTCTATACATTTTGCCAGTACTTTTTTAAACAGGCCCAAAAACACTTCTTCTCCATACAGTTGCCTTGTCCTGCTTATGGTGCTATGCCATGGCAAGGCTTCATCCAAATCGTAACACAAGTAATACCGAACATCTATACAATTGCCACAATACCGTATCAACTGCCTGTCGGAATTGATATTGTTTAAATACCCTACCAAACATATTTTAAAAAACACCACTGGGTCAATGCTCTCCCGGCCTTCTTTCCCATAGTATTTCCTGATTTGTCTGTACAGAAAGTTTAAATCCAATTCTTTGCTTAGTTGCCTGTAAAAATTGTCTGCAGGTACCAAGTCTGAAATGCTTAATTGGTAAAGCATTTTGGTTTGTATGTCCTTTTTGCCTTGCATGATACAAATATACTAAAAAATATACTTATATAACTGTATATCAAATAGTTATGAACAACAAATATAACTCATTGTTGATAACTTATTTTTCGTATGTTTGTTGTGCAACAAGCACACAGGGCAAACGCAATAAGCTCCATTTCGTTACGCACGGAAAATTATTCTTACATTTACGATTGGGTTCCGCACGAGCACTTGCCTTCAATGTCGCTTACTGCGTCTGCCCTGAGAACGTTGTGCGGCATACTAAAACAGAACGCAAAATTTAAAAATACTACTTAAAATTTCGTAACTTTACAATATGAATCAAGCCGAAAAAATAGAATTGGACTTCATTGTGGATAAATTGACAAACTCTATCCAAAACACTATATCCGGAGACAGTTTTCCAACAGAAATTGCGCGATTCACAATTAAAGACAGTAAACAAACAACTAAAAAAAACGGATGGAACTTTGATTGGAAATCAGAACTGAACAACGATTTGAACGAAGTTTACAAATTGACAATTGTACATAACTCTGACATAATTCAAGGACTTTTGAGCCTAAGGAGAGAAGCTGACCATATCTTTATGAATTTGCTTGAAAATGCACCGTTCAATATTGGTAAAAATAAACTATACCAAGGAGTTGCAGGAAATCTTGTTGCCTTTGCTTGTAAATTATCTTTCCAATATGGTTTTGAAGGTTTTGTTTCATTTACAGCTAAAACAAAACTTATAGAACATTACGAAAAAACACTTGGAGCGTATCATTTTGGAGGACATAAAATGATAATTCCGACCAAACCTTCAAGATTACTTGTGCAAAAATATTTTAAAACATAAAATTATGGGACATATTAAAGAACCTAAAGGTGTAGATTTTGTGATACAAAGCGAGCCTTTAACAGAGAAAGACAGAAAAGAAATAAGTAAGTTCATTTCGGACTACAAAGCTAAAAACAAACGAAAAAGAACATCAAAACCAAAACAGACCGCTTAAAAAGTACGACCGTACAACATCGGTAACCGTTGCACAAGGCTATAATTTCAAAAATCATGATTCCAAATAAGACCTTTAGAGCCTGTTTTAGATTTTAAATTGTTGTGATCGTTATCTTTTTTGATGGCCTTAAAACCAAGTTATTGAGCTGATGGGATACGTTTTTTAGGGTTTCAATAAAAGCGCGCATTCCTGCCCCGCTTTTTGCCCGTTTTTGGGTGAACTTCAGGTACTTTTTGAGGTTATAGGCCATGGCGGAGAGGTGCATGCACTTGTTGGCCTGTTTCAAGCCTATGGTATTTACTTTTCTCAGTCCCATAAATTGCGTAAGGGTCCCAAATACGGGCTCTACCGTGCTTTGGCGCTTGCCCTTCATATAGCGCCCATGCGGACTGTTCACCCTTTTAATGACCCGTCCTGAAATAAGGCTACTTAGTCGAGCCTTAAAAAGCTCTTTTTAGGCAAAATATTTTATATGTCGCAAATTCAGGTAATGAAAACAGTTCTTGAAAAAATTGACAATAAGATAATTTCCATTTATTCATCATCCTTTTGAAGTTAAACCCAGCTGCGGCAAGCATAATATTGATGTTGTCGCCCACAATTCCTTTGTAGAAGTTTCTTCCTAGTCGATGGTCTGTTTTAAGATGTCCGATTACGGGCTCTATTGCGGCTCTTTTCTTGTGCGCCTCTTTTAGTTTTTTCTGCTGATACTTTGTTTGGGTCTTGTCATTGAAGGGTTTTGGCAACAGAATTTGTGTTTCCCCAATTTGGTTTCGGCCTCGATAACCTCGGTCAAATGCGGCTTTTTTTGGAGCTTTTCCGACGAGCCTTTCTGTTTGTTCCAATACGGGCTCTAAGGTATGGCCATCAAACTCATTTCTAAAACCCATTGCTCCAACAATCACACCTGTGTTTTGGGTGCGAACGAAAGACGCTTTATTTCCAAATTCAAATTTTTTGTGTTCTTTTCCTTTAGAGATGCACTGTGTCCCAGGTTCGTGCAGAGAATAAATTTTGTTTTTGCTTGTTCGTTTTTGGGCAAGAACTTGTCTGAATAATTCAATGTCTGTGCGATGAATGGAGCCAGGTTCTAGATTTCTCTCTAATTCACGGACCAATCTTCCTGCAATGGTTTTAACCTTTTTGTCCGCTTTTTTTGCCTTTGATTTATTTCTTGGATGGTTCCTGAAGCGCTGGTCCATGCCCAATTTTTTCAGCGTCCTGGTGTAGGTCTGGCGAACTGAAAGCTGTTCCTTCTTTGCAATTGCAAGACACTTTTTGATTATCTTTTTATGCAACTTTGCATCTGTGGGAAAGGTGATGTTTTTCTCCTGGACCGTGGTGTCAATACTGACCTGGCCATCATTGCTGTCATCTCCGTTGATACGGATGCTCTCTTTTAGAATCAACTCTATTCCCGGTTCTCCAATGCGTTTGCGAAAATGAACAAGCTCGGAAGCTTCACAGGGTTCCGAAGAACTAAACTCTTGCTGTCCACAAAAATATTGATAGTAAAGATTTTCAGCCCATTGCTCTACGACACTTTCGTCCGAAATATTCCGAATGTGCTTCAAGATCAACAGCCCGACCATTAATCGAATTGGCTTTGCGGGGCGCCCATTGTCCTCACAGTAAAGAGGGCTAAATTCCTTGTCAAAAAGTTTCCAATCGACCCTGTTGGATAAAATATAAAGAGGATGTTTTTGGCTTAAAGTATCTTCTAAAGTGAAGAAAAAACTGGATTGGTTCTCTGTTTTTGGCTTGGCTAACATAAATTTAAATTGCAAGATTTACGTTATGAAAATACGAAATCTTGTAGATTTAAACAAGAAAATATCAGTTTAAATTATTAATAATCAATATTTTAACTAGTTTTTAAGGGACGACTAATTATTGGCAGTATATTTATTTTGCTGCCGTAATATAGTTTTGTATTTTTGTCGTAAAATAAAAGAATATCTCGACTAGCAAACTTCATATTGACAAATTAAAAGAACGCTTTAAAGACGAAAAGAGTTTTAAAACAATTGATATTTCTACTTTTTACAGAGAATATGAGCCTGACTTAAAACAAAACACTATTA
>DASWKU010000171.1:0-5944 GCA_036396455.1 Flavobacteriaceae bacterium | reverse complement strand
AAAGCGTACTGCTTTTTCCAATAAAGCATTTAACAGTATTGCCATTAATACGGATGTGAAATTGATAGGCCTATCAAAAAATTCATTTGGATTGATTGAAAGTAAAGGAAACGCTACAGCAGAAGTTTTCTCACCTTCAATTCCTGAAAACGGAGTACATGTTGATTCGGTTGATAAAATAACAGGAAAAGTCACCATTGCGGATGCCGAAATTGTGGTTTCAGGTGGGCGCGGGCTTAAAGGACCTGAAAATTGGGGAATGATTGAAGAGCTTGCCTCGGTTCTTGGGGCTGCGACTTCCTGTTCCAAGCCCGTTTCGGATCTTGGTTGGCGGCCACATAGTGAACATGTTGGCCAGACCGGTAAACCTGTTGCTGCCAATTTATATATTGCCATAGGTATTTCAGGAGCAATACAGCATTTGGCCGGAATCAATGCTTCAAAAGTAAAGGTTGTTATCAATACCGATCCCGAAGCGCCATTTTTTAAAGCTGCAGATTATGGCGTGGTTGGTGATGCTTTTCAGGTGGTTCCTGCCTTGATTGAAAAATTAAAAGTATTTAAAGCGCAACAATAAATATTTTTTATAACTTGTATCTTTAAAGGACTGTTTAAGTTAAGAATAAATTGCACAATCTTCATTTTGCAGTTGGTAAAGTCCTAATTTAAACAGTTCTTTACGTTTTCAAAATTATGAGTCTGGTTCGCTTAAACATAAAAGGAATATCCTACAGTCAAACACAAAATGGCGCTTATGCCCTAATTTTGAGTGAAGTTGATGGTGATCGAAAACTACCCATTGTTATTGGCGCATTTGAAGCACAATCCATAGCCATCGCATTGGAAAAGGAAATCAGGCCTCCAAGGCCATTGACACACGATTTGTTTAAAAATTTTGCGGATCGTTTCGATATTGTGGTGAAGCAAGTCATAATCCATAAATTGGTCGATGGTGTTTTTTATTCGAGTTTAATTTGCGAACGCGATAAAATCGAGGAAATCATTGATGCCCGGACCAGTGATGCCATTGCCTTGGCACTTCGTTTTCAGGCACCAATCTTTACTTATAAAAATATTCTTGATAAAGCCGGAATTTATTTAAAGGTCAACCCAAAAAAGGGAGAGGATGAACAAGATAATATTCTGGTGGATGATCTTGTAGCTGAAGAAATAGAATCACAATCACAGGAAATTTATAAAAGCAAAACACTCCAAGAATTACATGCGCTTTTAGACGAGGCCGTTGCCAACGAGGATTATGAAAAGGCCGCTAAAATACGAGATGAAATTTCCAAACGCTAAATCCATTTTTACATGAAACATTTGTTGTTAGCTGTTGTAGCTGTTTTTTTTGGAATTACCGCAGTACAAGCTCAAGAGTCCAACACTTTAACAAAAGCTAATCAACACTTAAAAACTTCAAGGAACCAAACCTATAAAAATAATCTTTTAGCATTCAATTATACTCAAAGTAAGGATACCATTGTTGGGGTTAATCAAACTGAATTAACTGATTCAACTTTGGTAAACAATGAAAGTAACCCAAACATTGATTTAAAAAACACAAATTCAAATCATACACCCCAAACTGAAATAACCTCTGAAAACACGATGATTCCAAGCCAAGGCTTTTCTTTTGGCAGTTTATGGCGAGGTGCTTTGGGAATGTTAACTTTAATTTTTATTGCATTTTTATTTAGTAAAAACAAAAAAGGCATTAATTGGAAAACCGTAGGATTGGGCTTAACTTTTCAATTAATTATAGCCATTGGAGTATTGAAGGTAAATTTTATTAAAAATGTTTTTGAAGATATTGGTCAAGTATTTGTAAACATTTTAGAGTTTACTAGGGCAGGAAGCGAATTTTTATTTAATGGTTTACTCGATGTCAATTCGTATGGATTCATATTTGCATTTCAAGTATTGCCAACCATACTATTCTTCTCTGCATTGACATCTGTGCTTTTTTATCTTGGGATCATTCAAAAAGTGGTTAAAGCTATGGCTTGGTTGCTTTCCAAATCCTTAAAAATTTCTGGCGCAGAAAGCTTGAGTGTTACGGGAAACATTTTTCTCGGGCAAACAGAAGCACCATTGCTGATCAAAGCTTATTTAGAAAAAATGAATAAGTCTGAAATGCTCTTGGTCATGATCGGTGGAATGGCCACTGTAGCAGGTGCTGTATTGGCCGCTTACATTGGTTTTCTTGGAGGCGATGACCCAGCTTTAAGATTATTCTACGCAAAACATTTATTGGCAGCTTCGGTTATGGCTGCACCGGGAGCTATTGTAATCTCTAAAATTTTATATCCACAAACTGAAAAAATCAATACTGACGTTACAGTTTCAAAACAAAAAATTGGCTCTAACTTTTTGGATGCTATAGCAAATGGAACTACTGAAGGTTTGAAATTAGCTGTAAATGTTGGTGCTATGTTATTGGTATTTGTCGCTTTTATTGCCATGTTTAATGGAATTTTGGGCTGGGTTGGTAGCATATCTCCAATAAATCAATGGATTGTTGATAATACTCCTTATGAAAGTTTGTCATTGGAATTTTTATTAGGTTATGTCTTTGCGCCCTTAATGTGGCTCATTGGGGTTGCTAAAGAAGATGCGGCACTAATGGGACAGTTATTGGGGATTAAACTAGCCGCCAGTGAATTTGTTGGTTATATCCAATTGGCTGATTTAAAAAATATTTCAAATGCTTTACACCTTAATTACGAAAAATCTGTAATCATGGCTACTTATATGTTATGTGGGTTTGCAAATTTTGCATCTATTGGTATTCAAATAGGTGGCATAGGCTCACTCGCTCCAGGCCAACGCAAAACTTTATCAGAATTTGGAATGAAAGCTTTAATTGGAGGTACTATAGCATCTCTGGTTTCAGCAACAATTGCGGGGATGATTATTGGATAATCCGTTAATAACTTTTTAAATTAATTCAAGCGTTAACCAAAAATGTTGAAGCTTTTTTTTACTTTTAAGTCTTGTGAATTGGCCGTATAATTTAAAAAAATCCCGAAGTTTCGGGACTGCCTTTGAGGGAATGTATTATGAAGCAATATCTTGACCTTGTAAAACATGTTCTGGAACATGGCAACGTAAAAGAAGACCGTACCGGGACTGGGACCAAAAGCGTTTTTGGCTACCAAATGCGTTTTGATTTAAGTGAAGGATTCCCTATGGTTACTACCAAAAAATTACACTTGAAATCCATAGTCCATGAACTCCTCTGGTTTTTAAAAGGCGACACCAACATCAACTATTTAAATGAAAATGGCGTGCGCATCTGGAACGAATGGGCTGATGAACACGGTGATTTGGGCCCAGTTTATGGTCACCAATGGCGCAATTGGAACAATGATAACATAGACCAGATAAAAGAAGTGATTGGCACTTTAAAAAATAACCCCAACAGTCGGCGTATGTTGGTTTCAGCTTGGAATCCTTCAGTATTACCGGATAACTCAAAATCATTCAGTGAAAATGTTGCCAATGGCAAAGCGGCGTTACCTCCCTGTCATGCTTTTTTTCAGTTTTATGTAAGCCCCCCAACCTCCGAAGAGAGAGCAAATTCAAAACCAAGATTGTCATTGCAACTGTACCAACGTAGTGCTGATATCTTTTTGGGCGTTCCTTTTAATATTGCTTCGTATGCCCTATTTACCATGATGATAGCGCAAGTTTGTGATTATGAGGCAGGAGAATTTATCCACACTTTTGGGGATGCCCATATATACAGCAATCATTTTGAACAACTGGAGTTGCAATTGTCACGAGACCCAAGACCTTTACCAAAAATGCTTTTAAACCCTAACGTAAAAGATATTTTTGATTTTACATTTGAAGACTTTACATTAGTGGATTATAACCCCTATCCTCATATCAAAGGTGCGGTTGCCATTTAAAACTAAATTCCTATGAAATGCCCATTAACAAAATTTTCAAACCTCCAGATCCCGATAGCTATCGGGACTATTGAGGCGAAATGATAAGTTAGGGCATTCCACCTGCCACGCAAAGAGCGTGGTCTGACCAATAAAAAAACAATAAATATTAACAGATGAAAAAACTTTTACTCCTTTGCTTAAGCCTCATCACAATCGGTATTATTTTATATTCATTTCCTTCAAAATCTGATGAGATAACCAACAAAATTGAGCGGAAAACATTTAAAATCGCTCATGATGATGATGGGAAATCTCCTGAAGCACGTGCTCGTTTTACAGAACAACGCCTTTTATATGAATATTATAGACAAGTCAACCCATTGACAGGAGAAATTCCGAAGGAGGAAAAACTTTTGGAATTTGACCGTTCCAAAAAAGCCAAATTAAAAACCAATAGTAGCTCCAGAACTATTGAAACCACGTTCATCAATAGAGGCCCGACTAATTTCGGTGGTCGAACCAGAGCGTTGGTGATCGACAGGAGCGACAACACTGGGAACACCATAATTGCCGGCGGTGTTAGCAGTGGCGTGTTCAGAACTACGGATGGAGGAGCCAGTTGGACCAAAGTGTCTTCGAATGATGAAATCCATAATGTGACTGCCATTGTTCAAGACCCACGTTCCGGTTTTGAAAGTACTTGGTATTATGGCACCGGGGAAAGTATAGGAAATTCGGCTAGTTTGTCAGGCTCGAGTTATTTAGGCCAAGGGATTTGGAAGTCAACCAACGGCGGAGTAACATGGACCCAAATGCCAAGTACAGCTTCATCACAAACTTCTTATGACTCTTATTTTGATTTCATTTTTAAATTGGCTGTTCATCCTATTACTGGGGATTTATATGCTGCAGTTGCAGGGGCACTTTTAAGGTATGATGGCTCTTGGCATATCGAAAAGGAAAATGGCTCTATAACCCCTAGTAAGCATACTGATGTGGTCATTGCATCTGACGGTAGAGTTTATGCTTCATTTTCAGGTAAATGTGATTCCTCAATAGAGGGCGTATGGACAAAAAACCCAAGTACAGGAATTTGGTCAAGAATCAATACCACTCCTGGCCCCGATTTTACACCAGAAAATAATCCTAGTGATAATAAAGAAAATGGTGTTGGAAGAGTTGTTTTGGCTTTGGCACCTTCAAATGAAAATAAACTGTACATCTTATTTGATACCGGACTTGTGTCTGACTGCGATGCTCCACTTATTGAAGCTGAATTATGGATGTGGGATCAATCCATAACTACTTTCACTGATTATTCAAGCAAACTACCAGATGAAACAGGTTGCTCAGAAGGTAATGATCCATTTGCCATTCAGGGCGGTTACGATCTTGTGGTCAGTGTTAAACCTGATAACGAAAATTTTGTGGTTATTGGTGGTACCAATGCATATAAAATAGGAAACATTACCACGGATTCTAGTTTTCTTAGGATTGGTGGATATAGGACGTCTACTAGTTATTTCCCTTATGGTTACGATACTGATCCAGGCGATGAGCACCATCCTGATATTCACGCCATGGTCTTTGACTTTGACCCTAACCGCACCTCTGTTCTGTATACAGGAACTGACGGAGGTGTCCATAAAACCACCAATGTAATAGCAGGAGTTGTGAGTTGGACCAGCTTGAACAACAACTATCAGACCTTACAATATTATCACGTTGCGATAGACCCCTTGGCAGGTGAAGACAGATTTATTGGCGGTACACAGGACAATGGCACTACAGCCGGTGGAACAGATTTTGGAATGCCTGATACCGTAACACAAACAAAAATTTGGCTTGGAGACGGTGTTTCAGTGGGCATTTCAAGGGATGATGCTTGTGTTCCTTTTTTCTATGGTTATCAAAGTGGTTATATTCGTAGAGACTGTCCAACACCAGGTGTTGAAATAACCCCTGATGGCTCCGAAAGTGAATTTGTGACCTTGTTTCATTTGGACCAAAGCAATAACAACGCACTTTATTATGCAGGCAAAGGG
>DASWKU010000170.1:0-3376 GCA_036396455.1 Flavobacteriaceae bacterium | reverse complement strand
CTTGGATTGTAACTGTTATTGGCTTTTAAGGTTCCGATAAGCGTAGCAATTTCCGACAGTGTTAAATCTGATGTCGGTTTGTTGAAAAATTTTCGCGCAGCACTTTCAATACCATAAGTGTTGTCCGGAAAAGGAACAGTATTGAGATAAAGGGTGAGAATTTCCTTTTTTGAATAGATATCTTCAATGCGCCTAGCAATAATGGATTCCTTAAATTTATTGATCAGCAAACCAAACAGCCTATAATCTTGCCTTCCGAACAAATTTTTGGCAAGTTGTAAAGTAATGGTGCTTCCTCCACCGGAGGATTTATCTCGTAATATAATATTTTTAAAAAACACCCTAAACAAACTGATATTGTCCACACCATCGTGGTCATAAAATCGTACGTCTTCCGTAGCAATTAAGGCATCTATAAGACGCTGTGGAAAATCGTCATAAGTTAAAGGTTGCCTGTCGTAGATATAATATTTTCCAATTAAATGGCCATCTTTATCCAATACCTGAGTGGCTTCAGCTTGATTTAAAGCGCTTAATTCCTCTTTGGTTGGAAGGTTGCCAAAAACTCCAATATATGCGCCAATGTAGAGCGTTCCAAGAAAGATTAAGATTCCAACAAGAACGATTATAGGCCACTTTACCCATTTCTTTTTAAGTATTGATCTTATGTTCATAGTTACTATTGGTAACGTGAAAAGATTTAAATTATTTAGAAAAAAATTGAGTTAATAGATTCTGCCTCTGTTTATGACACTACATGTTTTCATCGTAGTCTGGATATAAAAAATGATTATAAGGAAACCGGGACACATGAATTTCTCTAACTTCATCATAGATACGTTTTTTAAACCCTTCCAGATTTTCCTTATTTAAAGCAGAAATAAATAAGGCATTATCACCGGCCTTGTTCATCCAGGTGCGTTTCCATTCTTCAAGAGTATAATTGGCTTTGGTTTTTTCAATGATCAGGTCGTGTTCATCAAACGGTTCGGGTTGAAAGGCATCAATTTTATTGAAAACCATAATGGTGGGTTTGTCGGCACTATCGATTTCATCCAAGATTTTATTGACAGATTCAATATGTCCTTCAAAATTTGGATGTGAAATATCTACGATATGGAGCAATAAATCAGCTTCCCTGACTTCGTCCAATGTGCTTTTAAAGGATTCAATCAATTGCGTTGGGAGTTTTCTGATAAATCCAACAGTATCCGACAATAAAAAAGGAAGGTTCTGGACGACCACTTTTCTAACCGTTGTGTCCAAGGTTGCAAACAGTTTGTTTTCAGCAAATACCTCACTTTTACTGATGACGTTCATCAAGGTTGACTTTCCAACATTGGTATAGCCCACAAGGGCAACACGCACCATTTTACCACGATTACCACGTTGTACAGACATTTGCTTGTCTATGGTCTTTATTTTTTCTTTAAGCAACGCAATTTTATCACGTACAATACGTCTATCAGTTTCAATTTCTGTTTCACCAGGACCGCGCATGCCAATACCCCCTTTTTGGCGTTCCAAGTGTGTCCACATACCTTTTAGCCTTGGTAATAAATACTCACATTGCGCCAGCTCCACCTGGGTCCGTGCATAACTGGTTTGGGCACGTTGGGCAAAAATATCGAGGATAAGGTTGGTACGGTCCAAAACCTTACAATCCAATATTTTACTGATGTTTCGTTCTTGGGCAGGGGAGAGTTCATCATCAAATATGGCGGTTCCTATTTCATTTTCTTTAATATAGTGTTGAACATCTTCAATTTTTCCTGTCCCGATAAATGTTTTGGGGTTGGGCATTTCCATTTTTTGGGTAAAGCGCTTTACGACCTCGCCACCAGCAGTGAAGGTCAAAAATTCCAGTTCATCCAAATATTCTTTGGATTTGGATTCATCCTGGTCTTGCGTAATGATACCAATCAAAACGGCTTTTTCCAATGTAGCGTCCTTTTGCTCTAACATAAATTGAAATAATATGCAAAGTTACGTAATTGAACCCATCTGTTTTATTATTTTTAAGACTTAAAACATATAATTTGGATACTTCAGGAATCGATATAAAATTACAGACCATAGCATTTTATAATATTGAAAATCTATTTGATATTTATGATGATGAACAGACAAACGACGATGATTTTCTCCCAACTTCAGCTAAAAAATGGACCAAAAAACGTTATGACCGAAAAATTTATAAACTTGGTTCTGTAATTTCCAAAATTGGGTTTGAAGCGTCCAATAAACTTCCAACCATAGTTGGTTTGGCAGAGGTTGAGAATAGCTCGGTATTGAACGATTTAATTGAAAGTCAAGATTTATCACAATGCAATTACGGTTTTGTACATTATGATTCCAACGATGAGCGTGGCATTGATGTAGCCCTTTTATATGACAAGAATGAATTTAAAGTGGAATCGTCAGAAGCCTTTTCGGTTAATATTGAAACACTTGAAGGCGAGATAGATTTTACAAGAGATATTTTATTGGTAACTGGAATTTTGGATGGTGACCGCATTCATGTCGTGGTCAATCATTGGCCATCACGTCGAGATGGTCACGAAGAGTCTTCTTATAAACGTTTAATTGCGGCAAAAAGAGTATTGGAAATCATTGCCAAATTAAAATCAGAATTTGAAGCTCCAAAAATCATTATAATTGGTGATTTTAATGATGATCCCAATAACGAGAGCATTCAGTTTTTAATGAATAATGAAGAGCTGTTCAATGTAACAGAACCCCTTTGGACAAAAGATAGGGGGAGTCAAAACCATGACTTTCAATGGAACCTTTTTGACCAGATTATCGTTTCAAATAATTTGTTGGATGTAGGACAGAACGGTTATCATTTTGAAAGTGCCAATATTTTTGATGATAAGTTTGTCACCCAATTTCATGGAAAATTTAAAGGTCAACCTTTTAGAACTTATGTAGGCAAGAAATATATGGGCGGATTTAGCGACCATTTTCCGGTGTATATCCTTTTGAAAAAGAATTAAAAAAAACCCGCTAATTAAATTAACGGGCTTTAATACTATTTCAAGGAACATTACGGAACAGATACTGTAACATTATCTACATGTATTCTTGCGTTTCGATTCAGAGTATCACTTCCAGTATATTTAAATGCTATATAAGCAGTACCTGAATAGCCTGATAAATCAATGTTGCCAGAGTTTACCCATGTAAACCACGTATTAGGATCTACATCCAAACTTGTTGTTACATTTAATTTTTCCCAAGTAGCAGATAGGATGTTAGCTTCATTACCGTCAAAGTTTGTTGAAATAAAAACCTCAAGTGGAAAATGCCCTGCATCTGGATACGCATGTTCAGTTTGGAAATTTAAAATTTCACCATCTTGAGCATCCAAATC
>DASWKU010000169.1:0-6960 GCA_036396455.1 Flavobacteriaceae bacterium | reverse complement strand
AACCGAAAATTAAACCTTTTGACTTAATTTTAGTCAAATTGACAAATGAAAACCAAAAAATTACATCACATCAAATCTTCAGGATTTAAAGTTCCAGATACCTATTTGGACTCTTTTGAAGAATCGCTTTTAAATAGATTGAAAGAAAACAATCCATTGGAAAACCTTCAAAATCCTGGTTTTAAAGTCCCCAACCAATACTTTGAAACCTTTGATGAAAAAATAATTGAAATTGTTTCTTCTGAAAAAGAGGTTAAAGTCATTCCTTTGATGTCATGGAAAAAAATGGCCTATGTTTCGGGTATTGCGGCAAGCATTATTCTTATGGTGGGTTTATTTAACAACAATAGTGAAAAATTAACTTTTGGAGATTTGGACATCAGTTTAATTGAAGATTATATTGTTGGGGAAGATTTTACAAATGAAAATATGGCATCATTGGTAACCGAAGATTTGACCTTGGATAATTTTATGGATTCCCATTTAATTGATTCCAACCTTGAAGATTACATTTTGAACAATTCATCCGCAGAAGATTATTTAAATGAACAATGAAAATGAAAAAACTGATTACTTTAAGTTTACTATGTTTTTTGACGTTTAGTGCCTTTGCTCAACACAAAGAACGGGAAGAACGCATTAAAACCTTAAAAATAGCCTTTATTACAGAACGTTTAGCATTTACCGAAAGTGAGGCACAAAAATTCTGGCCCATTTACAACGCTTTTGAAAATGAAAACAACAAACTCCGTAGAGAATCGTACAATAAGCGCAAAACAGAAGGTATTGATTCAATGACCGAAGCAGAAGCCAAAGCGCTGCTCAATGATATGATATCCATTGAAAATCAAAAACACAAGCTTCGTGAAAAATTCATGAAAGATTTGTTGACTGCGATTCCTGCCAAAAAAGTGATACTTTTAAAAACCACCGAAGACGCCTTTAACAAACGAATGTTTGAAGAGTTTAAAAAAAGACGTCAAGAAAAACAGGAAAAAAGAGAAAACCCCTAATATTTAAAGAGAAGCGATCGCTTCTCTTTTTTTATTCCTTAAAAGTTAGTTTACTGATTCTGCCTTTTCCAGCTGCATAGCCAATACTATCGTTTAAAAATCGGATAGTATAAAACCCCTCATCACTTAAATGTTTCCATGACCTTCCAGAATCGTTGCTGTAATCAATCCCTTTAAAACCAATGGCAACAAGCTCCTTCCCTGCTCTATTGGGGACATATTGTACACAACTTCTATATCCGGGATTTTCATGTTGCGCCACCAATTCCCAAGTTTTACCGCCATCATTGGTCCGTATTTTATTGGCTGCATTGTCATCGGGTTTGGTATAATCGCCCCCAGTGGCAAACCCGTTTAATTCATCATAAAAATCAATGGAATAGATGCCCGTGGTTTCCAGACCCTGCACGATTGGGGTTTCATAAACTTCCCATGTTTTTCCCTTATCAGGTGAATACATCACCCGACTTGCTTTTCCTCCTGTGGCTACCCAAGTATGGTCGCCAACTATGGCAATATTGGTGTTACTCGCTGCAAAAGCCGCTTCGCCTTCTTTGGTTTTTGGCAGACTATCACAAGACATCTTATGCCAAGTATTACCTCCATCTCGTGTGATGATAATGCTCATACAGTCTTCGGTTGGATCACCAATGGCTATTCCTTCCTCGTCATTCCAAAAATCCATGGCATCATAAAAGGCTTTGTCATTATTTTCTTTATAAACTAATTGCATTTTGCCAGCATCTCCTGTTTTATACAATAACGCCGGACTTTCAATACTCAGCATAAAAAAGTCACCAGAAGTATGGGAAACTGACCTAAACTGTAAATTCAGGCTATCAAATTCTTGTTTTGAAGTCTTCCAACTAGATTTCAAAGGGTCAAAAAGTCCGAAAGTACCATTATTGGCTGCAAAGGCCAAACTTCCACCATTGAGTATATCAATAGCACGAAAACTTAACAACGAATCCTGAAAAATCGTTTCAATCTCGACTTTATTGATATCCCTTGGCTTGAAGGTTTCTTTCTTTCCGCAAGAAAACAAACACATAAACAGTAAGGCAAGTAGAGGAAATTGTTTCATCGTCTTTAATTTCAATAAAAATAGAAAAGCCTTTCGAATAAACCTCTAAACGATTCAACAAATCAACATATTACCCTATCTTTGCATGCTAAATTTTTTACCATGCGTTTACACCGTAATTTATGCTTTGCCGTTATTGATGGGTTGACTTTAATCTTCAATGAAGGGCAGTATGCCGACAAAGTCATCCAACACCTCTTAAAAAGGGACAAACGCTGGGGAAGTCGCGATAGGGCGTTTGTCGCAGAAACCACTTACGATATGGTTAGATGGAAACGTTTATACGCTGAAATTGCTGAAGTTAAGGAACCTTTTGACAGAGACAACCTTTGGCGCATGTTTGCGGTTTGGGCAACCTTAAGGGGAATTAAATTGCCCGATTGGAAGTATTTTGAAGAGACTCCATTACGTAAAATCAAAGGGCGTTTTGACGAACTTTCCAAAATTAGAAAATATAAAGAATCCATTCCCGACTGGTTGGATGCCTTGGGTGAAAAAGAGCTTGGAAAAGCAGTTTGGACCAAAGAAATTTCTGCTTTAAATGAACAGGCCGAGGTGATTTTAAGAGTGAATACCCTTAAAACAACCAAAGAAAAATTGCAGGGCGAACTTTTTGATCAGGACATTCAAACCGAGTTTTTAAAAGAGTATCCCAATGCATTAAAACTCAAAGAACGAACCAATGTGTTCCAAACGGAAGCCTTCAAAAATGGGCTGTTTGAAGTTCAGGATGCCTCATCCCAATTGGTGGCAGAATTTTTAAATGTAGAACCTGGTATGCGCGTTGTTGATGCCTGTGCCGGTGCCGGTGGAAAAGCACTTCATATAGCATCCTTAATGGAGAATAAAGGGCAGATTATAGCCTTGGACATCTACAAAAACAAATTGGACGAACTCAAACGCAGGGCAAAACGCAACGGTGCTTTTAATATTGAAACGCGAGCCATTGAGTCTACAAAAGTGATTAAAAAATTATACGATAAAGCCGATAGGGTCTTGATTGATGCACCTTGTTCCGGTTTAGGGGTCTTACGTAGAAATCCGGATGCCAAATGGAAATTGGAGCCCGAATTTATCGAAACCATTAAAAAAACACAACAAGAGCTACTTCAGCAATATTCAAGAATGGTAAAACCTGCTGGACAATTGGTTTATGCAACTTGTTCAGTATTGCCTTCGGAAAACCGAGAACAAGTTGACAAATTTTTAACATCCGATTCTGGAAAAGATTTTACATTTGTAAAGGACAAAAAAATATTGGCACATCAATCAGGCTATGATGGATTTTATATGGCATTATTGGAAAAGCAACAATAAACCTAAATTTAAGACAGTTTTGTATGAAACATTTTTACTTCTTTTTACTTTTTATTACTTCATTTTGCTTTTCGCAGCAAGCCTACTATAATGGAATAGATTTTAATCAAACCGGCTTGGATTTAAAGGATGATTTAGCCGCATTAATCATCAGCACTCATACCAATACACTTTCATATGGTTGGGACGCTACTCAAGCAACTGATGTTAACCCAAGCAACAGTTCAAATGTTCTTTTGGTTTATGGATGGGAAAATGGCAGTGATGGTGATTGCACAAACGATTTAGAACGCGATATCAATAGCAATGGTGGCTCAAACTGTGATTATAACCGGGAACATATTTATGCAAAATCATTGGCAACACCTCCTATGGATGATTCTGGTCCTGGAGCAGATGGACATCATATTCGGGCATCAGATGTGCAACGCAATGGACTGCGAGCCAGCTTGCTTTTTGCCGATGGTAGTGGTAATTCGGGTAAAGTAAATGGCAATCAATATTGGTATCCTGGAGATGAGTGGAAAGGTGATGTCGCCAGAATTATCATGTATATGTATTTACGTTATGGCTCACAATGCCTTCCATCAAATGTTGGCATTGGTAGTAGTGCCGGAACTCCCGATGATATGATTGATTTGTTTTTGGAATGGAATGCTGAAGATCAAGTTTCTGATTATGAAATTCAAAGAAATACCTATCATGAAAATACGTCCAACACCTTTGCACAAGGTAATAGAAATCCATTTATAGATAATCCAGCCTTGGCCACAGCCATTTGGGGTGGGCCAGAAGCTGAAGATACCTGGGGAATTATTTTAGGTACTGACGATTTTAAGGACCATAATTCCATTTCGATGTTCCCGAACCCCGTGAAAAATAACTTTGTTTATTTTTCAACAACACAAAACATAAATGTTATTATCTACGATATCCTAGGGAAGGAAGTAAAAGTTGAAAATATAAACCCAAACAGGGATTTTGTTGATGTTTCTACACTTCACAAAGGCATTTATCTTGTAAGACTGATTTCAGAAGATGGACAGGTCACCAAAAAACTGATAAAACAATAAGATTTTATAAAACGTATGTAAAAAGACTGTCCATTAAGATGGTCTTTTTTATTTTTATCCTATGAATTCCAAGTTTCGAGACCATATTTCAGTGCTTTTAAATCAATCTATCTTAAATGTTTATCCCATTTCTGGCGGTGATATCTCACAAGGCTATAAAATCAGTACTCCCAAAAGCAGTTATTTTATCAAAGTAAATCAATCAAGCAATGCTCTAACAATGTTCCAAGCTGAAGTATATGCTCTTGAATTGATTCAAAGCACCAACACAATTAAAACACCAAAGGTTTTGTTTTGTGATACATTTCAGGAATCCTCTTTTTTAATTATGGAATTTATAGAGAGTAAATCACCTTCAAATCTTGACTTCAAGACCTTAGGCTCAAAACTGGCAGAGCTGCATCAAAACACTTCTGATGTTTTTGGTCTGAATAAAGACAATTTTATAGGCAGTTTGTTTCAAAGTAACAAACCAAACTCTTCATGGGTAGATTTCTATTTAAAAGAACGATTGCTGTCCCAACTTCAATTGGCCAAACAAAATCATTTATTATCTGAAAAAGAATGTCCTTCAGAAAAAATGATATCTGAAAAACTCGAGAATTTGTTCTTAAATGTCAAACCTTCACTATTGCATGGTGATCTTTGGAGTGGCAATTATTTAATTGCAAAAGATGGCACGCCATTTCTTATTGATCCTGCAACTTATTACGGCCATTCTGAAGTCGACATTGCCATGACCAAGCTTTTTGGCGGTTTCAATAATTCGTTCTACGATGCCTATCATGAAATCATTCCAAAAACTGATAATTTTAAAACACGAATTGAAATTTACCAACTCTATTATTTATTGGTACATCTCAATTTGTTTGGAAGATCTTATTACAATTCAGTACATAGTATTCTCAAAAGACACTTTTAAACAGGTTGTTGAAAATACTGTTGATAACCGGTTTTGCTTTCATAAAAAACCAAGAATTAAATAGCGAAAAATATGTATTTTTGCATTTTGTTAAACACAACCTGTCTGCCGAACAGGCAGGCACAAATCTAACACATAATGATTCATTTCTTCGGAAACACAAACAGTAAGGTCTTTGCTGTTCAGGCAACAAAAGAATTATCGACCGAAACCACTAAAAAACTCATCTGGCTTTTTGGGAATCAACCTAAAATAAATGCGGCATCTCTTGATGCCTTTTTTGTTGGCCCGCGAACCGCGATGATTACACCTTGGAGCACCAATGCAGTTGAAATTACCCAAAACATGGGCATCTCTGGTATTGTTAGAATTGAAGAATTTGAGGCTGTAGATAAAGATTTCAAAGACTTCGACCCCATGATCTTCCAAAAATTTGACCGTTTGGATCAAGACTTGTTCACAATAAATATAAAACCGGAACCTATCTTAAACATTGAGGATATCGCAGCCTATAATGAACAGGAAGGGCTTTCGTTAAGTGATGAAGAAATCGACTATCTTGAAGGTGTTGCCAAAAAAATTGGTCGTCCGTTGACAGATTCCGAGGTATTCGGGTTTTCACAAGTGAACAGTGAGCATTGTCGGCATAAAATATTTAATGGCACTTTTGTCATAGACGGTGTAGAAAAACCCACATCACTGTTCAAGCTCATCAAAAAAACATCTGAAACAAATCCTAACGACATCGTATCAGCTTACAAAGATAATGTTGCTTTTATAAGTGGTCCAATTGTAGAACAGTTTGCTCCTAAACGTGCCGATGTCCCAGATTACTATGAAATTAAAAATTTTGAATCGGTCATTTCATTAAAGGCCGAAACCCATAACTTTCCAACAACAGTGGAACCTTTCAATGGTGCTGCAACAGGCTCTGGAGGTGAAATTAGAGATCGTCTTGCAGGAGGAAAAGGTTCAATTCCTTTGGCCGGAACGGCGGTCTATATGACCTCATATTCAAGATTGGAAGCAAATCGTCCTTGGGAAAAAGCGGTCCCGGAACGCAAATGGTTGTATCAAACCCCAATGGATATCTTAATAAAAGCTTCCAACGGTGCTTCGGATTTTGGAAACAAATTTGGTCAGCCACTTATTTGTGGATCTGTTCTCACTTTTGAGCACGATGAAGAAGCCCGTAAACTCGGTTTCGACAAAGTCATCATGCAAGCTGGCGGTATTGGTTATGGAAAAGCTGACCAAGCCCTAAAAGATATTCCGAAAATAGGTGACAAGGTAGTGATTCTTGGTGGTGACAACTATCGCATTGGTATGGGAGGGGCTGCGGTTTCTTCTGCCGATACCGGGGAATTTTCAACGGGTATTGAACTAAATGCCGTGCAACGTTCCAATCCTGAAATGCAAAAACGTGCTGCGAATGCCATTAGGGGCATGGTTGAAAGTGAAGAAAATTATATTGTTTCCATTCACGATCACGGAGCAGGAGGCCATTTAAATTGCCTATCCGAACTTGTTGAAGCCACTGGTGGAAAAATT
>DASWKU010000168.1:0-2176 GCA_036396455.1 Flavobacteriaceae bacterium | reverse complement strand
CCTCCTTAACAAGTTCAATAACATTGTAATTATATATGGGAATTAAAACCGAAATCATTCATAAAAAATAAGGCTTAAAAATACCATTTTAAAATGTTTTATTTAAGGCATTTGCTTAAAAGGTTTAAATTGCATCACTAATAAAAAGTCCAATAAATGAAGGAGTTCTCAATTGAAGAAATTTCAGAACTGATTTACCAGAAAATAAAAAAGAAAAGTAACGAATCTGAAACGTGCTATCAGACTTCAAAAAACGCCATTGGGTATTTTTTTATTGATGATTTGTTGCCGGAAGATTTGGCCAAACAATGTTTTGAAGTATTTCCAAACGCTTCCGAAATGAGATGCTTAAAAAGTTTGCGGGAATACAAACATGTTTCAGCACAAATGGACAAACATCATAAATTACTCGAAACAGTTATTTATGCATTTCAAAATGAAAATATTGTGAAATTAATAGGTGAAATTTGCAACATCAATTCACTTTATGCTGATGGATCACTATATGCAGGAGGACTTTCATTAATGGCCAAGGATAATTTTTTACACCCGCATTTAGATAATTCACATGATGCAGAACGTGAACGTTGGCGGGTTTTAAATTTGCTGTATTATGTAACTCCTAATTGGGAAACCGAAAATGGAGGACATTTGGAACTTTGGCCAAACGGGCCTAAAAAAGAACCTTTTGTCATTGAAAGTAAATTCAACAGGCTTGTTGTTATGGCAACGCACGATCGGTCTTGGCATTCGGTAAATAAAGTTACGACAGACACAAACCGTTGTTGTATTTCCAATTATTATTTTAGTGATGTGCCTTTGAAAGGATCTGATAAATTTCATGTGACCAAATTTAGGGGAAGACCAGAAGATACCTTCACCAATTTGGTATTGGATCTTGATGCCGGTTTAAGAATGTTGATCCGTAAAGTTTTTAAAAAGGGACTCAGGAAAAATCCTCATATTTATAAAAAGAAAGATTTTAAATCTTGACCTAACTCTTGTGCTGTATTCGGTAACACGTATTATACTGGAAAGAACAAAGCCATTAGAATTTGATCAAAAGAAGATTTCACTTTGCGAGTGGCAGAAAGAATATGAGATTGATAAAAACAGTATTGGAAACCTATTTCGGAATTCGATTTGGAACCTATTTTGGATATCACTCAGAATGAATAGGTTATTTAAATGGTTTTAGTTGATATTAGTACAGTTTCTGGAGATTTAAATCCATAATACGCATCATTCTCTGAACTATTATAAGTTTTCACTTCAACATTAAAACCAATTTCCCCAAGCCGATTTTTTAATCCGTCAACAGAATAAACTCTAACATGGTCTTCTTGCCCAAAGTGAGTTTTTCTTTCTTGTGGAAGTACAATTGAAGTGTCTTCGTAAATCTTTCCATCCTTAAAAGGTGTTTGAATAAATAGTGTTCCGTTGGGTTTTAATACTCTGTATAATTCTTGCATGGCTTTATCGTCGTTGACAATATGTTCTAAAATATGATAACAAATAATCAAATCAAATTTTTCATCAGGTTGGTCAATGGATGAGATGTCAAAATCAAATTCAGCCAAAAATTCTTTCTCGAAATCAGAAGCAAAATAATTAATTGTCCTTATATTTTTTAATCTTCTGTACAGGTTTCTCGACGGCGAAAAATGCAGGACATTTCCAGTGAGGTAATCGTCGGAATTTAAAAGAGACCAAAGTCTTCGGTTTCTCGACAGACTTCCGCAAAATGGACACAATAAGTCGTTGTTTTTCAGTGGTATAAATGATCTCAATTTTTTTGAACAAATAGTACATTGATATTTGTTTCCCAAATAAAAAATGCCATGAAAGTAGCGGAAAGCCAATTCATTTCTAAACAAAAATCGCTTTGGTATGACAGGCGTAATATTTTTTTTAAGGAAACTATACACGTCTCTGTACCACCTCAAACACCTTGTTCTCATCACATTTCAAGGTCTTGCTTGGATATTTCAATAGCAATGCATAGTCGTGGGTAGCCATCAAAATGGTATTGCCGTTTTTATTGATTTCCTGTAACACCTTCATGACTTCAATACTGGTTTGTGGGTCAAGATTTCCTGTGGGCTCATCTGCCAAAATGAGTTCAGGTTCATTTAACAAAGCTCTTGCAATGGCAATGCGTTGTTGTTCGCCACCG
>DASWKU010000167.1:0-4493 GCA_036396455.1 Flavobacteriaceae bacterium | reverse complement strand
ATCTCCTTTTTTAATAATGTCTTTAAATATTTTAAACTCAGTAATTTCTCCTGTAAGATAATAATGCCAACTATTATCAAATTTCATAACAGGTGAGAGCTTATCAATTTTAAGATATCTTACTAACCAATAACATAAATTTGCTAATATTATAGCATATATTACTAAAAGGAATAAATAAATGATTATTATTAAAATTATGTTCTCATCAAAAATAAAAGTTAAAACATTATTATTTTCAAAGTTCATGGATTCAAGAGGGCCAATTAATTCATGGGTCTTTACTATACCATAAAAGCGTGAGATAGTGGTTAATGATACATATTGTATCAACAATCCAGGAATTATGCTCAGATAAAAAGTTTCTGATAAAGGTCTTTTACTAAATTGTTTGGTAAATTCCCCGGTATAATAAAATCTTAAAAAGATTATCCCGGGTATTACAATAAAAAGAAAAAGTAATATTGTATTTAGAGCAATTTGCAATGGAAATAATTATTTAAGGACAACTATTTTATCATCCTTAATTTCAACTCTCAAATTTTGAGATTTGGTATTATTAATTTCTTCAATTATTTTTTTTCTTTGCTCAGGGTGATTATTTAAAAAATCTAATAATTTTTCATCTATAAGAAACTTTTGTCTTCCAAAAACCTCTCCAACATGAGAAGACACTTCATCCAATGCATAAAAGACGTTTTTGGTTGCAGTTTTAATTTGATTTTTTAAAGATTCGCTCATAATTGAATAACTAATTGTACTATTAACACAATAATAGTTTATGAATATAGAAATAAAGTTTTAATTAACAATACAAATATAAAACCATTTTATTTTATTTCTCTTAAATATTTGATAATTAATTTATTTGGCACGATTATCCGAATATTTTTTAGATTTAAATTCATGCCATTAAATCATTAATAATAATTTGAAAAATTATAAATTAATCAAGTCTTGGGGCATACTTATCTAAACGGTGACCAGATTTAAAACTTCTTACTTCTGTAATGACATTGTGCTTACTATCATAGACAACCTCAACAAAGAAGTTTTCTATTGCATAACAGTTGATGCGAATATCTTTTGTAATGTAATTGTCTAAAAAAAACTCCCCCCGCTACCGCCCGAATCCTTTCGGGTGGTTTCACTGAAACTTTTGGCCAATGTGGCATTACCAGAAGGGAATGTTTCCTATATTTATCCCAATGCGGTGCTATCTCCACAATCATTTTAAAACAAAGCGTCCCTTATAAGGGAATGTTATGAAAATGAAATAGTTATATGGATATTTAAAAACGAGCAAGATCGGTAAAGTTTGAAGACAAGGAAAGCAGTTTGGGCCTTTCCTTTTTCTTGGACTAAAAAGTCTATTTTCCATGTAAAAAATCCTTTAATACTGATGTGGTGGGACGATGGATTAAGCAAAGTTTAATCTACGTCCATACTCATTTAAATGGTCATAAGCTATTTGAACATATTGTTCAGTAATTATAGCCTTTTTTCGATTGTTCCATTCTTTAATTTTGGAAACGATTTCATCCATTTCAATATTAGGATTTTCTTGCTTTATGTAATGAACCGATGATAGAATTTCTAAAGATAGTGTAGATTCAAATCCATTGATAGCATTAAACAAGCCATCCAATCTGTCTTTTTGGTTTTGATTTAATTTTTCATTGACGAACTTTTTTACTTCGTCATATTTCTCATAGTTCAAATGCAGAGGTTCAAAAGGTTTGGCATCCATTTGTTCAAGGCCTTTTAGATATTTCCCATTTAAGGCGTACAAGACTTTCTCAATGGCTTGGGCATAAGGACCGTAAGTATATGGCACAAATTTTAACTTTAAATTCTCGCCGCTTTCCTGAAGAAAATAAGCTAATTTATTTGCGGTAAAAACGGTTGTATATTCCCTGTACCTTTCATATTTGAACAATGCGTATAATAGCATTGCCCTGGCCGGAGTTAACTCAACTTCTTTTTTGGTATTTTCTTTTTGAGGCATTTTTAAATTTTTTCCAATAATTCTGTTTTTACAAGTCCGTATGCATTTTGAATGCCATAAGTAAGGCCAGGTCTTAATAGATCTTCCGTATCACTTAAGAAATCTTGATCCAAAATTTTCTTTTCCATATTTTCAAGAAATTCTTTTTGGGTTACACTATTGCCTTCTTTTTTCATGTAAAAGCTCCATGCTTCAATAATTGCGTGCGGGTCAACATCGCTTTGTGTCATTGCATACCACATATCAAACAGATCCCTTCCTTTTCTCCTTTGGTATAAAGCACGCATTTTAGTTCCCAATAGCTCGGTTAACTCATATGATGGTATTGATACTTCACCAGTATACCATTCAGATTGCATGGTGTGCTTTACTTCCTGAATACCAAAAATAGTATGATGTTCTCTGCAATTAACTTCTACTTTCAGCCTTAACGGTATTCCTCCTTCTGAATCAAAACGGTACACCAATGTGTTATTATGTTGTTTTTGTTTGCGTATGGGTTTGTCTCCCAAAAAAGACAATACCTCACGAAGCTTATCCATAATTGGGCCGAAGGGCTCCGCTGCAATTTGTACCAAATCGATGTCTTCGGAATACCTTGCTGCGGGAGACAAATACAATTTGTGCAGTGCCGTTCCACCTCTAAATGCTAATTTTTCTTTTAAATAGTCATCATTATATATAGCCATTAGAGAGCGTTCAATCACCAAATCTTGTTCAACCTGAAAATCCTCTTGCCATGGCGCTTTTTTACGCCATGCTGTTATATATGCTTGTGGAATCATAAATCAGTTTCTATTTCTAAATTTTGCACAACCTTCCAGTCATTGCCGGTTATCATCTCAGGCTTTTCTTTTTGTGGTCTTAATAGGATCGGAAAATAATTTGTTGCTTTTAAGTAGCCTTTTATTGGATCGCTTAATTTGCGCATACCCAAAACTACTTCAAGTAAAAAGCCTAAACGCTGAACCGCAGTTATAGGTACATACCGTTTTACAAGATCAAGCAACTTGTTGGCTTCCATACTTTCACAGAGTTCTTCCAATACTGTAGCAACCCTATTAAGCCCTCCTGATCGATCAAAATAATTTACCAAGTCCAGTGCGGTTAATTCTGGTGATGAAACATTGATATAGCCTGTATCAACTTTTTTTTTGGTGATATCATCTTTGTCCCATTCCTTTTTAGTGTAAAAGTTTATTTTTAGGTTGTCATTATTAATGTTTCTTAAACTTGGTTTCTTTGTGATAACAGAAAAGGATTGGGGCTGTTGGTGCGCCGCACCATAATAAGCTGCTGCATTTAGTAGGCCAACATAATAATCTTTCTCCAAAAATTTCATTAGGTCTGCAATAAACAAGGATGGGGGAAGAACACCTTTGCTCCGATACTCTGGGGTAATGACTACATAGAATTCATTTCTTATTAAGGCAATCTCTTTCTTTTTTTTGAGCCGTTGTAGAGCTTTCTTAATCGATTCGTCCGATTGTTCAAATTGATTTCTTACTTCTGGTAAAGAAAAGGCATACCTTCCATTGGAACGCAGTTCGTTAATATAGTCTTCTAAATAGCCGTATTGCCCTATCATTTAAGTTTTTGTTTGATAAAAGGGATGTTTTTCATCCCCTTTTGCAGACGTAAACTTAATTATTATTTTAATGAGAGACAATTTTATTGAGCAAAAAAGTGAAATTTATAAATCAATGTCCTATCATTTTAAAAAAATCTGATAGTTTTAAATCTGGCGAGCTATTGGAGAAATATATTTATCAATGATTCAATGGTTTTCAATATTAAATTCAAAATTGAATAATTCTTTAGGGTGTATATCTAAGCCTTTTGATAATTCTAATATTGTAGATAAGGAAATGTTTCTTTGTCCTTTTTCTATTTTGCTTAAATCACTATTATCTATATTACAGCGTGTGGCCAATTGCCTATAACTTAGGTTTTGGTTTTTCCTTAATCTACTTAAATTTTTTCCAAATAGAATTTTAAAAATATCCTTATCTATATATTCAATTGAAAAGCTCATTCGAGAGCAATTTCTAAAGTTTTTAATCATTAGAATTCCCCGACGCTCTGCGTCGAGTGTTGCGTCTTGATAATCTGGTTGTGCAAAGAACCAAGAGACATGAACCAAGAGTCTGGACGAATGTACGTCCCTGATATAGGTTGACCACAAAAAGTCAATTTATATGAAAGCAAACATCAAGTTAATCAGTAAACAGCGGAGGTTTTCGGAAGAATTTAAAAAGTCCATTGTCAGTGATTTTGAAAGTGGTAAATTTAGTGTGCCCCAATTAGAGCGATTACATAACATAGGCAACAGTTCGATCTACACATGGATCTACAAATATTCTCGGTCAAACGAACGGGGCCAACGCATAGTAGAGATGAAAGACAGTAGCACAAATAAGCTAAAAGCCCTTGAGCAACGGATTAAGGAGTTGGAACGTACAATAGGTCAAAAGCAAATACAGAT
>DASWKU010000166.1:0-23035 GCA_036396455.1 Flavobacteriaceae bacterium | reverse complement strand
ATTGAACTCAATTTTGGCTGTCCACACGGTATGTGTGAACGCGGAATGGGTTCGGCTGTTGGACAGGAACCAAAAGTGCTGAAGACCATTGTAGGCTGGGTAAAGGAAGCTGCCAATATTCCAGTTATTACAAAATTAACTCCAAATATTTCTGAAATCGTATATCCGGGTTTAGCTGCAGTAGAAGGAGGGACCGAAGCCATTTACCTCATCAACACCATAAAAAGTATTGTTGGGATTGATTTGGATACCTATGCTCCGTATCCCATGGTAGATGGCAAAGGGACCAATGGCGGCTATTGTGGCCCTGCCGTAAAACCCATTGCTTTGAACATGCTTAAAGAATTGGCACAGCACCCCGAAATTTCTAAAGTACCCATTTCGGGCATTGGGGGTATTGAAACCTGGCGTGATGTGGTGGAATTTATTCTTTTGGGAGCAACATCTGTTCAAGTGTGTACGGCCGTCATGCATTATGGATTTGGAATTGTTCGTGAAATGGAAACCGGATTACGTCAGTTTATGGAAGAAAAAAATTATCAGACCATCTATGATTTTGCCGGAAAAGCTTTGCCCAATGTAACCGAATGGAAGCATCTCAACTTAAAGCATAAAGTGGTTGCCGAAATCAATGCAGAAAAATGTATTGGTTGTGAGTTGTGCTATATCGCTTGTGATGATGGTGCCCATCAGGCCATTGCGTTATCAAAAGATTTGAAAGTAAGGATTCCGAATATTATAGAAGAAAATTGTGTGGGATGTAATCTGTGCTCATTGGTCTGTCCGGTTGAAGGGTGCATTACCATGGTAAAACGCGATGATGGCACACAACAGCTCACTTGGGATGAACGCACACAAAATGATGACATCCCTGTAACCTTTGATGATGACCGTGCAGGTGGGAAACACCATTTTGTCCCAAAGCCGTCTGATGCCTTGAAGCCCATGAGATAATGCCAATACTAGATTCAACCTACAAAGCACCCTATTTTTTTAGAAAAGGCTTTGTTTCCACAGTATATTCAGGATTGTTTAGACAAGTTAACGGACTGTTTCAAGAGCGTGAACGTATCACACTTTTCGATGGTGATTTTCTGGATATGGACTGGAGCTTTTCAAAAGAAAAAAGTCCAAAGCTTATTATTCTACTGCACGGTCTGGAAGGGAATTCAAAGAGGCCCTATATGACAGGGACAGCAAAACTATGTAATGAAAATGGTATGGATGCGGTTGCCGTCAACTTTAGAGGTTGCAGTGGAGAAACCAATCTTAAATACAGAAGTTATCATTCAGGTGAAACCAGAGATTTGGAAGAGGTCATAAATCACATTTTAAAAACCAAAACCTATTCAGAAATTTATATTAAGGGCATCAGTTTAGGTGGCAATGTCACCTTAAAATATTTAGGCGAACGTGAAGCTGTCCCCACTCAAATTAAAGCAGCCATTGCTGTTTCTGTTCCGTGTAGTTTATATGGTTCGTGCAAAGAATTGCATAAATTCAAGAACATCCCGTTTCATGATAATTTCAAAAGATTTTTGGTCCATAGATTGAAAATTAAACAGCTTCAATTTCCTGAAAGGATTTCAATTACTGAAATTAATGGCATAAAAACCCTAAAGGATTTTGATGATGTTTATACCTCAAAGGCTCATGGATTTAAAGATGCATTGGAGTATTACGAAAAAAGCAGTAGTCTTCAATATCTTCATAACATTAAAATTCCAACATTGATAATCAATGCCCTGAACGATTCCTTTTTATCACCCGAATGTTACCCGGTAAGGGATGCCAAAAACAACCCAAACCTTTATCTGGAAATGCCCAAATATGGCGGACATGTTGGATTTGTATGGCAGGGTGGATTTTATTATAATGAACTGAAAGCGTTGGAGTTTATTAAAAGTGTGTTAAAAGAAAAACTTTAAAAAAAGACACTTTATTTTTTTTGTATATTTAGGAAACTTAAACTCTAAAACTCTTACTATGCCAATCTTCACCTTAAAAATTAACAATAAAACCCATACGGTAGAGACTGATAGCGATACACCTTTGCTTTGGGTTCTCAGGGATCACTTAGATTTAGTAGGCACCAAATACGGCTGTGGTATTGGACAATGTGGGTCCTGTACCGTTCATGCAAATGGTAATGCCATGCGTAGTTGTTTACTTCAAGTATCTCAAGCTGAAGGAATGAATATTACAACCATTGAAGGACTTTCCGAAGATGGTGATCATCCCGTGCAGAAAGCATGGCTCGAACACGACGTACCACAGTGCGGATATTGTCAAAGTGGACAGATTATGAACGCTTCCGCATTGTTAAAGAGCAATCCCAATCCCTCCGACGAGGAAATTGATGCCGCCATGAATGGGAACATTTGTAGATGTGGCACCTATGTAAGAATTAAACAAGCCATTAAAACCGCTGCAAAACTCTAAATTTATAGGTCATGACAACAATAAAAACACAATACAATCGTCGTTCGTTTTTGAAAATCTCGGCTGCTGCCGGTGGTGGTATGCTTATAGGATTTAGCTGGTTTACAGGATGTATTTCAGATAAAAAAATAGAAAAAATTGCTATTCCCAATGAATGGTTTGAAATAAACGGATACATAAAAATAGGGGATACCGGTTTGGTTACCATATATTCTCCCAATCCTGAAATAGGTCAGAACGTCAGAACTTCCATGCCCATGATCGTTGCAGAAGAACTGGATGTCGACTGGGAAAATGTAGTGGTTGAACAGGCACCTTTAAATACTGGGTTTTATCAAAATCAATTTGCAGGAGGTAGTCTTTCCATTAGATTGAGTTGGAATGCATTGCGAATGGCAGGTGCAACAGGACGAAGAATGTTGTTGGAAGCTGCTGCAAAAGAATGGGGTTTGTCAGTTTCGGATTTAACCGTTGAAAAAGGTATGATTAAAGAAAAAAATGGCGAACGAACCATTGGTTATGGCGAGATAGCATCAAAAGCTGTTGGCATTGAAGTTCCAGAGGAAGTTGAGCTAAAGGAAATTGGCGATTTTAAATTGATAGGAACCAGTAAAAAAAATGTGGATGGCAAAAAAATTGTAACTGGCACGCCTTTGTTCGGATTGGATTTCAAACGAGAAGGTATGTTATTGGCCATGATTCAACATCCTCCAGCTTTTGGAATGAAGATAACTGACTTCAATGAGGAAGAAATTAAAAAAATGCCAGGAGTTAAAGATGCATTTATTATCGATACCAGCCTTTCAGAACCCGGTATGTTCGATGAGAAAGGATTCTTTCAAATGATAGCCATTGTAGGTGAATCGACGTGGCAATTGATGAAAGCCAAAAAAGCGATTAAAGCAAACTGGGAAATGGTTAGCCCGTTGGAAAATTCAGAAGCCCATTTGAATACATTGGACAAAGCCCTTGCATCTGGCAAACTTCAGGATAGTAGAAAAGATGGTAACACAGATGCTGCATTTAAAAAAGCGGCCAAAACAATTGAACGCACCTATAGTTCGCCTTTCCTTCCTCATAATACGATGGAACCCATGAATTTCTTTGCCAATGTTACTGAAGATTCAGCCGAATTGATCGGTCCTACCCAAACCCCGGAAGCACTTGAAGGCTCGGTTTCCAAATTATTGAATTTGCCTCTTGAGAATGTTACCGTAAACATGACCCGAATTGGAGGCGGTTTTGGTAGAAGACTTTATGTACATTTCGGAGTTGAAGCGGCTGCCATTTCAAAAAAGATAGGAGCTCCTGTAAAACTTATTTATACCAGGGAGGACGACATGACGCAAGGAACCTATAGACCTGCTTACCAAGCCGTTTATAAGGCAGGTTTGGACGAAAATAATAAGCTAATCGCCTTTTCAGTAAAAGGTGCGGGTTTGCCTGAAGGCCCCATATTTCCAAATCGTTTCCCAGCAGGAACCGTTGAGAATTATTCTGCTGAAAAAATTGAAGGAGAAACCAACATAACTACTGGAGCTTGGAGAGCGCCAAGGTCACATTTTACTGCGGGAGCTGAGCAAGCCTTTCTTGATGAAGTTGCAGAATTGGCAGGTAAGGACCCAATAGATTTTCGTTTGGAATTGTTCGACCGAGCAATAAATAATCCTGTTGGAGAAAAACATGAATATGAACCCGAACGCTATGCAGGCGTTTTGAAACTGGTTAAAGAAAAATCAAATTGGGGTGAATCAAAACCTGGTGTTTATCGTGGGGTTGCAGCATATTTTTGTCATTCTACTTACGTAGCTGAAGTTGTGGATTTGGTTTTGGTAAACGGAAAACCTAAAGTTAAAAAGGTTTGGTGTGCCGTTGATTGTGGAATTGTGGTAAACCCCGATGCAGCAATAAACATGATTCAGGGTGGAGTTATTGATGGAATAGGGCATGCAATGTATAGCGAGTTGACCTTTGAAAATGGAGCACCGCTCGAAACGAATTTTGATAGCTATCAATTAATTCGCCATTCACAAGCACCTGAAGAAATTGAAGTATTTTTTGTGGAAAGCGATGTGGCACCAACTGGATTAGGGGAACCAGGATTGCCACCGGCTGTTGGTGCATTGGCAAATGCAATTTATCAAGCGACCGGAAAACGGCTCTATAAACAACCATTTTTGAAAAATATGCCAACAGAAAAAATTCTTGGATAGACCTGCACATGACCCACGAATTTAAAAGCATAGTCGAGCAAGCCTTATCGGCAAAACAAAAAGGTATAAAATCCGTTCTGGCAACTGTAGTAGCATTAGATGGTTCATCTTACAGACAACCGGGAGTGAGAATGCTCATCCTTGAAAATGGTAACATGGTTGGGGCCGTAAGTGGTGGGTGTGTTGAAAAAGATGTCCTGCAACAATCACAGTCTGTATTTAAAACAGGTATTTCAAAAATAATGACCTACGACGGGCGTTATCGTTTGGGCTGCGAGGGAATTTTATACATTTTAATTGAGCGATTTTCTCCGGATGAAGGATTTTTTGGTGCTTTGGAAACAGTACTTAATCAGCGAAGTCCATTTAAAATCGAATGCTTTTATTCTAAAACGCTTGGTGAGATTAAAGGCATAGGCACAAGGGTTCACTTGAATGATAAAGTCTATGAACTTTCTATGCCTACAAAAAGTGAAAAAGAGCTTTCAAAATTTACTGAAACGCTTCAGCCCTGTTTTAAGCTCATGATTTTTGGGGCGGAACATGATGCTGTTCAACTCTGTAAACTGGCTCATTTTAATGGATGGGAAGTTACCGTGGTCTCTGGGCCTCTGGAATCAAAATCCATTAAGGATTTTCCAGGTGCGACAGCATTCTTTTCGGTTTCTCCAGATGCTTTGGAATTGAATTCAATAGATCATGAAACGGCCATTGTGATCATGTCCCATAATTTTGCAAATGATCTTAAGTATCTCATTGAAATTAAGGATACCAAACCGACTTATATCGGACTTTTGGGACCAAAAAAACGTAGGGAAAAACTTTTGTCCCAGTTTATTGAATATTGTCCAGACGTCCATGAATCCTTTTTAGAAAACCTCTATGGCCCGACAGGATTGAATATCGGTGCTGAAACGCCACAGGAAATAGCCATTTCCATTATTTCTGAAATATTGTCTGTGGTCAGGGACCAAACACCTATCGCATTAAAAGAAAAATGGGGTAGAATACATTCGTAACCATAAAAATCTTCAATTGCATAAAATTGCCGTACTGATATTGGCTGCAGGAAGTTCCTCTCGAATGGGACAACCCAAACAGTTGCTGGAATGGGGCAATGGTACCTTATTGGATCATTCAATACAGACAGTTTTAACGCTAAAATCAGAGGAAGTTATTGTGGTTTTGGGAGCAAATTACGACCGTATTGAAAAGGGCATCAGACACCTTCCCATTACTGTTTTGAACAATAGGGAATGGGGGTTGGGCTTGGGAAAATCCATTGCATGTGGTGCCAACTATATTTTGAAATCAACAAAAAAATTGGATGGGATTCTGATAACATTGGCAGATCAACCGCACATCGATAACAATTTTTTAAGAGAGCTGATGAACAGTTTTGTGGCAGGTAAAAAACAGATAGTGGCAACCGCTTACGAGGATGGCAAACAAGGTGTACCCGTACTTTTTGATGTGAACTATTTGGAGGAATTGTCCAACTTAAAGGATGATAATGGCGCCAAGAGTCTTTTAAAAGCGCATCAAAACCTTGTCAAAACCGTATTACCTCCAACAAAAAATATTGATTTGGATACACAGGAGGATTACCAGGAACAACGTAGGTTAAAATTCAAGAAATGAAATGAGTTCTTCTAAAGGCGATAAAGATAGCACTCCATATAAATTTCAACGTTTGAAAGTAAGACCACCACTCAAAAACAGTGTGGGTTTAGGTGCAATTACGTCGGCTGTTGGTCAGGTGACTAAATACATGAACCCCATCGATGCATTGAAACTTTCCCTTAAAATCAATCAAAAAGGTGGTTTTGATTGCCCTGGATGTGCATGGCCTGACCCAGATGATGAGCGTTCTTCTTTGGGAGAGTATTGCGAAAATGGCATCAAGGCCATTGCCGAGGAAGCCCAGAAAAATACGATTGAAAGCGATTTTTTTGCAAATCATAGTGTCAAAGAATTGGCAAGTTGGACCGATTTTGAAATTGGAAAATCCGGACGTCTGTCTCAGCCCATGTTTTTGCCTTCAGGAGCTGGACATTATCAGCCCATTTCTTGGCAAGATGCTTTTGAAATGATTGGGAAACATTTGAATGCCCTAAATAACCCAGACGAAGCCGTATTTTACACCTCTGGAAGAACAACCAATGAAGCCGCTTTTCTATATCAATTGTTTGTAAGAGAATTTGGAACCTCAAATTTGCCCGATTGCTCCAATATGTGCCACGAAGCGAGTGGCAGTGCCCTGTCGGAAACCTTGGGCATTGGCAAAGGTTCGGTCACTTTGGACGACCTCTATAAAGCTGAATTGGTTATGGTCATCGGTCAAAACCCAGGAACCAACCATCCCAGGATGTTAACGGCTTTGGAAAAATGTAAAAAAAATGGAGGTAAGATTATCGCCGTCAACCCTTTGCCTGAAGCAGGGCTCATTAAGTTTACCAATCCGCAGAATCCCATAAAACTCATTACTGGTGGCACCAAAATAGCCGATGTGCATGTGCCAATTTCAATCAATGGCGATGTGGCTTTTATTAAAGCCATCTTACTTAAACTGTTGGAAAAGGAAGAAGAGCGCGGCAATGTGTTTGATAAAGCTTTTATTGAAAATTATACTTATGGTTTTGAAGACTTTATTGCTGATTTGAAACGATACGATTTCAAGGAATGCCTAAAGTTATCGGGTATTTCAAAGGAAATATTCAATGAAGCGTTTGAGCTCATTCTTAACCATAACAACATTATTATTTGTTGGGCCATGGGATTGACCCAGCATCAAAATGCGGTCGATAATATTCGCGAATTGGTCAATTTACTTTTGCTAAAAGGCAGTATTGGTAAGGAAGGTGCCGGAACCTGTCCCGTACGAGGACATTCCAATGTGCAAGGAGACCGAACGGTTGGAATTTGGGAATCGGCGCCCCAAACCTTTTTGGATCGTATTGAATTGAAATATGGTTTTAAACCCAATCCCAAACATGGCTATTCGGTTATTGATGCGGTTCAGGCTATGTATGAAAAAAAGGTAAAGGTGTTTTTGGGAATGGGCGGTAATTTTATTTCAGCAGTTCCCGATACCAATTATGCTTCTAAAGCCATGGCAAATTGTGATTTGTCTGTTCATGTCAGCACAAAATTGAACCGTTCACATTTGGTTACAGGCAAGGAAGCGCTTATTTTGCCCTGTTTGGGGCGTACTGAAAAAGATTATCAAAAAACAGGCGTACAAGTGCAGAGTGTGGAGAACTCCATGGGCATTGTTTCGGCGACCAAAGGGGTTTTGGAACCCTGTTCCCATCAGCTTATGAGTGAAGTTGCCGTAGTTTGCAAAATAGCACATGCAACTTTAAAGGATAGAACCAAAATTGATTGGTTGGCCTACGTTGATGATTATGATTTGGTGAGGGATGATATCCAGGAAGTTGTTGAAGGATTTGAGGATTACAATTCAAGATTAAAGCAGCCTTCAGGATTTTACTTGCCCAATGGTGCCAGAATAAGGAAATTCAAGACCAAAACAGGGAAGGCTCATTTTACACTTAATAAGTTGCCTAAATGGAAACTTAAGGACAACGAACTGATCATGATGACCATTCGTAGTCACGACCAATTTAATACTACAATTTATGGTTTGAACGATCGCTATCGTGGGATTTTTAATGAACGACGAATTATTTTCATGAACCGTGACGATATGCAGGAACGGCATTTAAAAGAGCAGCAGGTCGTAAATTTAAAGTCGGATTTTAATGGAACTGTTCGCAAAGCGAATGCATTTAAAGTTGTGGGTTATGACATTCCTAAAAATTGTTGTGCAACCTATTTCCCAGAGACCAACGTATTGGTGCCATTGGACAGTTTTGCACATACCGCCAAAACACCAGCGTCCAAAAGTGTTATCATTACCGTCGAAGCCGCTGGTTAATTTCTTCTTTATGAATTCATAAGATAAAAAATTACCATTTCTCCATTTATTTACGGGCAAATTATGAAATCCATAATAATTTAATCAGTTATGAAATTTTAGAATAATACGTAATAAAAATTACGTATTTATACGTATGTTTGTGATAAAATACGTAGTTATGAAAAAAATTATTGTGGTTGGTAACGGCATGGTTGGTTACAAATTTTGTGAAAAGTTTGTGTCCCATAACCAGAACAGTGGATTTAAAATTACGATTTTTGGCGAAGAACCAAGGCCTGCGTACGATAGGGTACACCTAAGCGAATTTTTTGAAAATGGAGATGCAAAAGCTCTGGAAATGGCGCCTCGGTCTTGGTATGAGGATCATGGAATTGAATTGATTACGGGAGAGCGCATTACAGATATCCATCGTTCTTCAAAAAAAATCACTACAACAAAAGATTTACATTATAAATACGATTACTTGGTTCTGGCGACGGGATCTGCGCCTTTTGTTCCAAACATAGCTGGAATAGAAAAAAAAGGTGTATTTGTATATAGAACCATTGAAGATTTGGAAGGAATCCTTGCGTATGCCCAAAAAATTAAAGAGCATAGATCGGACACCGTTAAAGCAGCCATTCTTGGAGGTGGTCTTTTAGGGTTGGAAGCGGCCAAAGCCGTAAAGGATATGGGTTTGGAACCCCATGTGGTGGAGTTTGCTCCAAAGTTAATGCCAAGACAACTCGATACTCGTGGAAGCAAGGTTTTACAGGAAAAAATTGAATCCTTGGGCATCCATGTGCATTTATCAAAGGCAACAAATAAAGTTTTGGGTGATGATGTCATTACAGGAATGGAATTTGGGGAATATGACAAAATTGATGTTGAAATGTTGGTGGTTTCTGCAGGGATTAGACCACGGGACGAACTTGCCAAAACGTGCAGCCTGAAAATGGGCGTTCGGGGAGGAATCGTCGTCAATGGTAAAATGCAAACTACCGATCCAAGAATATATGCCATTGGAGAGGTTGCCCTGTTGAATAATATGATATATGGTTTGGTAGCTCCGGGATACGATATGGCCGAAGTAGCCGTTAACCAGATTTTGGGCAATACGGATGTCGTTATGAACGATGACATCGATATGTCCACGAAACTTAAATTGATAGGGGTCGATGTGGCGAGTTACGGTGAGCCTTTTATGCCAGTTGAAAAAGGCTATTCCATTATTTATGAGAACAAAACCAAAAACCTATATAAACGCATCAACATAAGTCATGACGGAAAAAAACTGCTGGGAGGAATATTGATAGGTGATGCCACTGATTATAATATGTTCCATCAAATTTATTTGAACAGTTTGCCAATTCCGAAAGATGCCGAAGAGTTGATCATCGGTGCTAGAGGAGAAGGAGGTTCCACTTTCGGAAGTGTTATGGATATACCAGATGTAGCGCAAATATGCTCTTGCGAGAGTGTTACAAAAGGTGCCATTTGCTGCGCAATCACTGAAGGGGATTGCAACAATTTGGCAGATGTGATATCAAAGACCAAAGCCACTACAGGCTGCGGTGGCTGTAAGCCCATGGTGGTCGATCTGGTAAATGAAACCTTAAAATCACTTGGTAAGGAAGTTAGGGAAACCGTATGTGAGCATTTTGGTTTTAATAGACAGGAATTATATGATCTTATTAAAATCAATAAGGTAAAAGATTATAATGAAGCGCTTAATTTGTTTGGCGAAGGCCATGGCTGTGAGATTTGTAAACCGGTAATGGCTTCAATTTTTGCAAGCATTACCATGGAAACGGCCAACCGACAAGTATCCATTCAGGATACCAATGATCGATTCTTGGCAAATATCCAACGCAATGGCACCTATTCAGTGGTTCCCCGAGTTCCCGGAGGTGAGATCACACCGGATAAATTGATTGCTCTCGGTGAAACTGCAAAAAAATATGATCTCTATACCAAAATCACCGGAGGTCAGCGTATCGATTTGTTTGGGGCCCAATTGCATGAACTACCTCTTATTTGGAAGGACCTTATTGACGCCGGTTTTGAAAGTGGCCATGCCTATGGAAAGGCACTTCGTACCGTTAAAAGTTGTGTAGGTTCTACATGGTGCAGATATGGTATGCATGAAAGTGTCACATTTGCCATTGAGATTGAAAATAGATATAAAGGTTTGCGCTCTCCGCATAAATTAAAAGGAGGGGTTTCCGGTTGTATTCGCGAATGTGCCGAGGCCAGAGGAAAGGATTTTGGGCTTATTGCCGTTGAAGGAGGATGGAACCTGTATATCTGCGGAAATGGTGGTGCAACTCCAAAGCATGCGGTTCTTTTTGCTGAAAAATTGGATGATGCAACCTGTATTAAATATTTGGACCGATTCCTCATGTACTATATTCGTACCGCTGGACCTTTGGTAAGAACAGCACCTTGGTTGGAAAAACTTGACGGCGGTATTGAGTATCTTAAAAAAGTTATAATTGAAGATGCTCTCGGCATTGCCGACGAGCTTGAAAGAGAAATGCAAGGTCTGGTCAATAAATACGAATGTGAATGGAAACAAGCCATTGAAGATCCAAACATGTCAAAACGTTTTAGACATTTTGTAAACTCTGAAGATACAGATGACAATTTGGTATTCGTTCCCATGCGGGATCAAAAAAAGCCCAAAGCCTGGATATAATCAAACTAAAAATGAAATGATGCAAGAGTTACTTAATCAATACACAACCGTTGCAACCAACGGTGTGAATGAGTGGTTCAAAGTTGGAAAAGTGTCTGATTTTCCAGAAAACAGTGGTGCCTGTATTAAATACAAAACCAAACAAATTGCTGTTTATAACTTTACAGGAAAATCGGCATGGTATGCCTGCCAAAACCTTTGTCCGCACAAAATGGAAATGGTGTTGTCACTTGGGATGATTGGAGATAAGGCTGGGATCGCCAAAGTGGCCTGTCCCATGCATAAAAAGAATTTCTCACTGGAAGATGGAACAAGTTTAAGTGGCGATGATTTGAAAATAGCTATTTATCCTGTTAAAATTGAAGAAGGAAATGTGTATATTGGCTTTGCAGATTAATTCAAAAAATCATGAATCCTCTAAAATTTGAAAAGGCCATAGCAATTATTGACTATAAAAATTCCGAAGATATCCATATTGAGCATGTTCAGGGAAGGGAATATCCTAAAGAGCTATTGTATTCCCAACGTATGTCCCGAAAACTCATGTCGTTTAAACCAAATGCTTCCGAGGAACTTCAAATTGCAGCTCGTGCACAACATATTTGTCGTTGGAAAATTCCAAGAGAGGACTACTCGATGGATAGGGCTGGGTATTTAAAATGGCGGGAGACCCTAAAAAAAATGCATGCCAATATCACTTCAGATATTTTAAGAGAAATTGGGTATGATTCCAATTCTATTGATAGAGTAACGTTTTTGATCAGCAAAAAGCTGATAAAAAAAGATGCAGAGTCCCAAACCTTGGAAGATGTGGTCTGTTTGGTCTTTCTGGAATCGTATTTTGAAGAATTTGCAATGAAACACAATGACAAAAAGATCATTGACATTTTAAGAAAAACATGGAATAAGATGTCAGACGACGGCCATAAAGCTGCATTAAAATTGAACTACTCCGAAAAGAGTTTGTCACTAATTAAAGCAGCAATTTCATAAACTATAAATGGCAATGGCTACAAATGGAAATTCTTTGGACCAACGTACATTTGTTAGGTTAAGCCGCCTATACGTCATCGCTTTAAGCACTATTGCGCTTTCGGTGATAATAAGTCAAATTCTAATAAGGAAACACCTTAACGACCAACAAGATGATTCTTCGGTGATCAATGTTGCGGGTAGGCAGCGCATGTTGAGCCAAAAACTTACCAAAGAGATTTTGTCCATCTCAACAGAATCGAATTTAGAAGGCAGGATACAGCTTAAGGACAAGCTCAAACAGACGCTTTTTCTATGGGAATTGTCCCATAATGGTTTGCAAAACGGTAATGACAGTCTTGGTTTGCCAGGTAGTAACAGTGAAGTTGTGAACCAGTTGTTCAAGGAAATAGACCCGTATTTCAACACCATTAAGGAGGCTTCACACACCATTATAGAGAAGATAGAAAACATCCCGTCACCGCCTGTCAATACATTTGTTGATGACATTAATATGGTAAAGGCAAATGAATCGATTTTTTTAATGAAAATGGATCAAATTGTCAATCAATATGATTTAGAGGCCAACGAAAAAGTAAGTACGTTGCGCCGTTTGGAATTGTTCCTGATGGGATTGACCTTGGTTATTTTGCTTCTTGAATTTTTGTTTATTTTTTGGCCAACTGCCAAAGCGGTAAAACATAATCTTTCGGAATTGTTGCTGGCCGAAAAAAGAGCAAAAAAAATGGCCTACGATGCCGATTTATTGAGTGCGGCAAAAGAAAAATCCATAAAAGAACTTCGAGCATTGAGCCATGCCTTGGATGAAACACTTTTTTTTGCTCGGTTAACTTCCGATGGTTATGTACTCCACATGGGCAATAAGTTCTCAAGACGTTTTAAGCTCAGTGGATTTAGGTCCAACACCAATATTTCAAAAGTTTTATCCATTAAAAATACTGAACAAGCAGTCATTGAAGAGCTTGTGTCCAAGCATAAAAAAACAGGCTGGCAAGGAGAAGTAAAGTGTACAACACGGGATAATAAAGATATTTGGCTGGAAATGGCCATTATTCCTTTCAATCCCTTGGATGAACACTTGGAACTCTTGATCATAGCTTCTGAAATTACCAAAAGAAAAATGGCCACACTTGAAATAGAGAGACTGACCAAGACAAGCTTTGAGGAGAAAATGAACCAACAAAAAATTATTTCAAGCAAAATTATTGAAAACCAAGAAAAAGAGCAAAATCGTATAGCAAAGGATGTGCACGATGGAATAGGGCAAATGCTTACGGGTTTAAAGTACAACCTCGAAAGTGTTGATGTAAAAGATATAGAAAAAACAGCTTCAAAAATAGAACACTTGAAAGCACTTACCGCCAATATCATAAAGGGCGTTAGAATGGCTACTTTTAATCTCATGCCTCCCGAGTTGGCAGACCATGGAATCGTGCCGGCCATCGCTAAGCTTACTTCAGAATTGGCTAAGCTTACAGGAAAACACATAGACTTTTACAACACTACAGGTTTTAATCAGCGATTGGACTCACTTGCGGAAATTAACATTTATAGAATTGTTCAGGAAGCCATCAACAATGCCATAAAATATGCAGATTCCACACACATCATCGTGTCACTTTCAAGTAGTGAATCCATATTAAGTATCGTTATTGATGATAATGGCAAGGGATTCGATTCCAATAAGATCAAGCCCATGAAAAACGGTGATGGTGGAATGGGTCTGTCATTTATGAAAGAGCGCATTAAATATATTAACGGGCGTCTTTTTTTAAAGTCTTCAATCAACGGTGGCACGAGGGTTACCTTGAACATCCCATTGCATAATTAAGTAATATTACGTAAAAACTCTTATTTTTGTAATATACAATTTAAATGGAATGGATGTTATAAAGGTAATTTTAGTAGATGACCATGTTTTGGTCCGTGATGGTATTAAGGCACTTTTGGATGACCAAAAAGGCGTTGTTGTGATTGATGAGGCATCCAATGGGGAAGAAGCCTTGGAAATCGTTAAAAAAAACAAACCCGATGTGCTAATAGTTGATATTAGAATGCCAGAAATGAATGGCATTGAAATGGTCAGGGAGATCAATAATAAATATGGTGATATCAGGACTTTGATGCTATCTATGCATGATTCAGAGGAATACGTAGTCCAGTCCATTCAAGCTGGCGCAGACGGGTACATGTTAAAAGGTGCCAGTAAGGCTGAATTTTTGAAAGCTTTATATGCGGTTGCCTCTGGAAAAAAATATTTTACAGGCGATATCTCAACCATCATTATGAATAATTTTGTGAACGGAAACCCTTCTGATATCAATAAGGTTGAAGACCCTTTCAGTCTCACTAAACGGGAGAAGCAAATTCTTGAATTCGTTTTGCAATTAAAAAATAATAAGGAGGTCGCTGAAGAGTTGGGGATCAGTAAGCGGACTGCTGAAGTACACCGTTTTAACCTCATGAAAAAACTAGGTGTTAAAAGCCTTAAAGAACTTATTGACAAAGCAAATAAGTACCAACTTATTTAAAAAAGGTATTAATGCTTCCCATGAAAATTGCTTAAATCGTATTAATCAAGCGGTCAATTTGCCGGATTGATAAAAAAATATTTGCCATTTGAGAAATTCGCATTAATTCATAAATACGTAGTTTTTATTTTAAAATTTAAGTATAAATACTTAATTTTGATTTGATAAAAACAGCGTGTAATGACAAATACTAAATCACTTAAAGCTACAAAACTTAGCCTGTTCAATCTTAAAAGTATTCCTATTCGAACCTTTTGGATTACTTCGATTTCCTTTTTTATATGCTTCTTTGCATGGTTTGGAATCGTTCCATTCATGCCCGATGTAGTTAAGGATTTGGGATTGACTCCAGATCAAAAGTGGAATTCCATTATTTTGGCAGTATCGGGAACCGTATTTGCGCGTTTGCTCATTGGCAAATTGTGCGATAAGTATGGCCCAAGGCTTTGCTATACTTGGCTTTTAATACTTGGTGCAATTCCGGTTGTTTTATGCGGTTTTGTTCAAACACCACTTCAATTTCTTGTTTGTAGATTGTTTATCGGGTTTATTGGAGCCTCTTTTGTCATCACACAAGTCCATACCTCTTTAATGTTTGCCCCGAACGTTGTTGGTACGGCAAATGCAACCTCTGCAGGGTGGGGAAACTTGGGTGGTGGGGCCAACCGCTTGGGGATGCCATTAATAGCAGCGGCATTGGTGGGCTTTGGTGTTGCCGATTCTGAGGCGTGGCGATATGCCATGGTGATTGCTGGATTGGTGTGTTTCTTGATGGGACTGGTGTATTATTTCTTTACTCAAGACACCCCTCATGGTAATTTTAAAGCATTAAGGAATACAGGAAAGCAAATCGGTTCAAATAAGAACAAGGGAGGTTTTTTAATAGCCATTAGCGATTACAGAACTTGGATATTGTTTCTGGTCTATGCGGCTTGTTTCGGAATTGAGCTTACGGTATACGGCACCATGGATGATTATTTACAGAATACGTTTCAATTGGAAAGGATCACTGCGGGCAATATAGTACTGTCTTTTGCCTTAATGAACATTTTTGCACGAACACTGGGCGGGTTTTTTGGTGATAAGTTTGGAAAATCAAAAGGATTAAGAGGTAGGGTCATTTTTTTATCGGCCATACTTTCGCTTCAAGGAATTATGCTTGTCGTATTTTCAGGTTCGACCAGTTTAATTTTGGGCATCATCTTTTTGATTTTGTTTAGCCTAACGGTTCAAATGGCAGAAGGGGCTACATTTTCAGTAGTTCCATTTATAAATAAAAAAGCTATTGGTTCAATTTCAGGAATTGTTGGAGCAGGGGGCAATGTAGGTGCATTTCTTGCAGCGCTTTTGCTAAAGTCTAAATCTGCTGTAGCAGAACAGGCTGCCATAGCGGCCAATCAAGGTTTAGGTGAGGAGACCATAAACCGTGCGCAGGCTGTTGCATCGGCAGCATCGGTTTCAGATGGATATTTCATGATAGGCTTTATGGTGGTAATTACTGGAATTGCAGCATTGGCCATTCGGTTTTCAACGCAGGATGAGGAAGTTTCGGATATTGAACTCAAGGAATCTTTGGGAGAATTGATACCTATAAAAAGTTAATTATCAATCACTTTTATTGTTGATTTAAAATTTTTTGTAGCTTTAATTATCGAATTGGGAATAATTTTGGTTGTCCTTGTTTTGTAATGGAATAATTTTTTTATTCGTATATAAAATCATCTTATAAATGCTTAAAAATGAATTAAAAACAACATGCTCATACTGTGGTGTAGGCTGCGGTGTTGTCGTTAAAAGGGATACCGATAACAAGGTTTTTGTTGAAGGGGATCAAGACCATCCCGTAAACAAAGGCATGCTGTGTTCCAAAGGGATGAACCTGCATTATGTTGTGAACGACACCAGCGACCGGATTTTATATCCAGAGATGCGGTGGAGTAGGTCTCATCCCCGTGAGCGTGTTGGTTGGGATGATGCCTTAAACAGGGCAAGTAGCGTTTTTAAGACCATTATAAAAAAATATGGTCCGGATAGCGTAGGGTTTTATGTGTCTGGTCAATGCTTAACTGAAGAGTATTATATAGCAAATAAACTCACAAAAGGCTTTTTGGGAACCAACAATATTGATACGAATTCACGTTTGTGCATGAGTTCGGCTGTTGTGGGCTATAAAAAAACATTTGGAGAAGATTGTGTGCCCATTTCTTATGACGACATAGAATTGGCAGATTGTTTTCTGATTGCCGGAGCCAACCCTGCATGGTGCCATCCTATTCTCTTTAGAAGAATTGAAAAGCACAAAGAACAAAATCCTGAAGTTAAAATTATAGTTGTTGACCCTCGCAAGACGGATTCCGCCAACTTTGCCGATCTACATCTTCAGATTTTTCCAGGCACTGATATCATTTTGTTCAATGCCATTGGGCGACGTTTATATGAGCGCGGTCTGATTGATGATGATTTTATAAAAAACCATACCGAAGGGTTCAAATCCTATAAAGAGCAAATATTTTCCATTTCAGTTAAACAGGCATCAAAACTTTGCGGTGTACCGGAAAAGGACATAAGGGAAGCAGCCAACATCATTGGGCTTTCAAAAGGATTTATAAGCATGTGGGCCATGGGCCTTAACCAAAGTGCAGTTGGAACCGATAAAAATACAGCCCTTTTAAATCTATCATTGATTACAGGTCAAATAGGGAAACCTGGAGCAGGTCCTTTTTCCTTGACCGGTCAACCGAATGCCATGGGAGGTCGTGAAGTTGGTGGTATGGCCAATTTGTTGGCAGTTCATAAAGATCTTTTTAATGCGGAACATAGACGTGAAGTTGCACAATTTTGGGGTGTGGATAAGATTTCTGAAAAACCTGGCTACACAGCAACTGAAATGTTTGACGCCCTCGAAGAAGGAAAGCTTAAAGCGGTATGGATTGTTTGTACAAACCCGTTGGTAAGCCTTCCAAACATCAATAGAATTGAAAAAGCCATGAGTAAGGCAAAGTTTGTTGTGGTTCAGGATATTTCCCATAAGTCTGATACGGTCGCCTTTGCTGATTTGCTCCTTCCTGCTGCTGGTTGGTTGGAAAAGGAAGGCACGATGACCAATTCAGAACGTCGCATTTCCTATTTGCCCAAAGCACTCAATCCACCTGGAGAAGCCAAAGCAGATGTTGCCATATTTTGTGAATTTGCAAAAAAAATGGGTTTTCAAGGGTTTAATTACAACAATGCCAAAGAGATATATGACGAATATTGTTCAATGACCAAGGGGACCACTATCGATATATCGTATTTAAATTACGATAGATTAAAAAATGAGGGCACTTTTCAATGGCCTGTCAATGAATACAGACATTCCGGAACTGCCAGACTTTTTGAGGACAAGAAGTTTTATACCCCTTCACAAAGGGCAATTTTTAATGTACCATTAAGCATTGAAAACACATCCATTAAACCCAGTGCCGAATATCCCTTAATTTTAACTACGGGACGCATCAGGGATCAATGGCATACCATGACCAGAACGGGTAAGGTATCCCGTTTAAAGATGCATTACCCGATCCCGTTGCTGGAAATCAATCCTGTTGATGCCTATTTAAGCAAAATTAAAGACGGGGACATTTCAGAGATAAAGAGTGAAAATGGAACGGTACGTGTGCGGGCCAAAATAACTGATCACATTAAAAAGGGCGTGGTTTTTTTACCGATGCACTGGGGAAAGCAATTGCAGAGCGATCTCAATAGGGTCAATAATTTAACCAATACAAAGGTTGATCCCCAATCAAAAGAGCCAGATTTTAAATTTACGGCAGTTTCAGTCTCAAAATATGTAAAACCTGTTGAGAAAATCATAATAGCAGGTGCTGGTGCAGCGGCATTCAGGTTTGTTCAAAATTATCGGGAGCACAATGAACATGACGACATCCATGTGTTTTCAAAAGAGCCTAACCTTTTCTACAATCGCGTGTTGTTGCCAGAATATGTGACCGAAGAAATGGGTTGGGAACAACTTCTTAAAATAAAGGCTACAGAATTACGTAAACTGAACATTAAGATCCATGCTGAAACCTTTCTTGAAAAGATAGAATTGGATCACAAGGTTGTTACGGACAGTCGTGGAGAATCCCATAGGTTTGATAAACTCATTTTGGCCACAGGAAGCAGAGCTTTCCTGCCCAAAGATGTTCAAATCCATCTTCCAGGGCGGTTCACCATGCGCAATAAAGGTGACGCCGATAGATTTAAAGACTATTTGGATCAAATCAATTTGCCTTCCGAAGAACAACATGTGGTTATCGTTGGGGGAGGGCTATTAGGATTGGAATTGGCTGCAGCCCTAAATCATAAAAAGGTTAAAATAACGATCATTCAGCGTGCATCTCGTCTTATGGAGCGCCAGTTGGATAAGGTGTCGAGCAAACTATTGGCTTTGGACATTCATGATCGAGGCATCCAAATTTATTTTGATAACGAGGTCAGTACGGTATTTGACAACGAAGATACAGGTGAATTGAATGTGAGTTTAAAAAGTGGAAAACTAATTACAGCCCATGCCATTGTTTATGCCATTGGAACACAGCCAAACATTGAATTGGCCAAAGAAAATGGGATTTTATGTGGACGTGGTGTCAAGGTGAATCACAACCTGCAATCTTCCCATCCAGATGTTTTTGCCATTGGGGAAATAGCGGAATTTAATGACCAGTTATATGGAATTACCTCTGCTGCAGAAGAACAGGCCACTGTTTTGGCCAACTATATTGCCGGGGACATTAGCAGTGTTTACAATGGATCGGTTTTAATGAACATATTAAAGTTTAATGATCTTAACCTTTGTAGTATTGGGAATATTGAAATACCTGAACATGATGATAGCTATCAGGAAATTATATTTACCGACATGTCAAAACGATATTATAAAAAATGTATTGTCAGGGATGACCTGTTGGTGGGTGCCATTTTAATGGGGGACAAAAACGAATTTGCCGAATTTAAAGTGATGATTGAGAGTAAAATTGAGATGTCCGATAAACGGGATACCTTATTGCGTGGGTCGGCAAAGGACAATCCCGTTCTTGGAAAGTTGGTTTGTTCCTGTAGTCAAGTAGGTTCGGGAAATATTGAGGACATGATTCAAAACGGATGCACCAATTTTACGGAGCTCTGCAATAAAACGGGTGCCGGTTTGGGGTGTGGAAGCTGTAAGACGGAAGTCAGGGAAATCCTTATGAACACAAAGGTATTGGCATGAAACTAAAAAAGCAATACCAATAACCCTTTCAGAGTTTCAAACTCTGAAAGGGTTGGATAAGAACTATAGAGAGACCATTAAAATATTATATGATGTATATGAAACATCCATGGTTTATGTTACTCATCCAATAAATGATTATAATGCCATAAGCAATGGGCAAGTTAAAAGTTAGAAGTTGAAACGAGAAACCAGAAACAAGAATCAAAAAGAAACTTTGAAGCTTTGAAACTTTAAAAATGTAAACATGAAAAACTTAAATAGATTGATTGTAAATGGAGGCGTGCTCTCACCAGGTGAACTGAAATACATTTGTGAAGCGGCAGTGAGTTTGGGCTTAAAGACCATTTCATTTGGATCTAGACAGGACATTTTGTTTTTAGAACATATCGAACAGGAAAAATTAAAAGAATTTGACGGTCTCCAATTGGTAATGCCCGACCAACCACGTATAGAGAATGTGGTGTCATCATATGTTTCGGCCGATATTTTTCCAAGTATGTCCTGGCTTACCAGTGATCGGTATTTATATATATTGGAGCAGTTTAGATACCAGCCAAAATTAAAAATCAATATTACAGATCCAAAACAGCGATTGGTGCCTTTGTTTACCGGTCATTTAAATTTTATTGCATCTGAACAAGAAGATTATTGGTATTTGTATATCAGGCTACCAAAATGGTCCAAAACCCAAATGTACCCAGCACTGATTTACAGTTGGGATATGGATAAGGTTGGGTTGGCAATTGAAAACATCCTGCTTGAAGAACCAGAAACCATAGAGACTGTTTTTGAATTGGTATGTGATGCGATCGATACCAATAACCGAACAGTTGATAAACCTTTGGAAGTCCCCTTTTACCCATTTCCTTATTACGAAGGAATGAACCGCATTGGAATGGATAAATATTGGTTGGGATTGTATTGGAGAAATAACAAATATGATCTTAAATTTTTAATGGCCATGTGCGATTTATGCGCAGAATGTAAGATTGGGAAGCTATCACTGACCCCTTGGAAATCCTTCATAGTTAAAGGTATCCCATTGACATCTAAATTACAATGGGAACGTTTTTTGGGAAAATTTGGAATCAATGTTCGGCATTCCATGCTCGAATTGAACTGGCATTTACCGGTAAACAACAAAAGCGCGCTGAATCTAAAAAAATATCTTGTTTCCAAATTTGATAAAAATGACATCAGTACCTATGGATTGACCTTTGGCATCACTGATTATACAAGAAAAGCCTATTATTTTACATCCATTGTCATAGAAAAAAACCCACGCCCTTCAGGATTGGATGATATTATCTTTAACAACACCTACAATTTGCTATACGCCAAAAATTTCGACCCCAATACACGGGAATACATAATGCATGTCCAGGATGTCGATAAGGTTGAATTACCAAACCTGTTAATGGAGCTAAGTCAATTATATTTTGATCAATTGGGTGCTGAAAAAGAACATGTGGAAAAAGACAGGCTAGAAACAGAAAAGGTAGAACTTAAGGTATACCAATGCAAAGATTGCCTTACTGTTTATAATATGTCTTATGGCGATACCACTCAAAATATAGAAGCAGGCACACCTTTCGATAAATTGCCGGAAGATTATAAATGCTCACTTTGTGAAGCCCCAAAAAGTAGTTTCGAAAAGAAAATATTGATTAAAAATATCTAAATTAATAGTGTTTTGAAGCATAATGATTGCAATAATTGGTTTGGGATGGCAAAAGAATTTGTAAATAAAGATTAAGAAACTTGGTTTATCCAATAACTTTCATAAAGCTTTGATAGTCAGTACATATAATACAAAATCTAAAAAAAATATAACAACAGATGTTTCCTGTGAAGCCTGTGTGAACAGAAACTGTTTGATCAAAAGGAACATTAATGCTTTGGAGGGCTTAGATATTACCAACAATAAGAATCAGTTTCGTTGTAAAAAGGGTCAACAATTTATCATGGAAGGCGCCCCTGTGAATGGTCTTTATTTTATCTTAAGTGGCAAAGCCAAGGTTTTTAGAACCGGGATTAATGGAAAAGAACAAATTGTAAGATTTGCGAAGGACGGGGAAATTATTGGACATAGAGGCTTTGGAACCGAAGAGTATTATTCTATTGGAGCGATGGCCATTGAGGATACTACCCTCTGCTACTTTTCAAAAAATACCTTACAACAAGCATTATATAAAACACCCAGTCTTACTTATGACTTAATGCTTTTCTATGCCAATGAGCTTAATAAAAGTGAATCCAAGGTAAAATCAATCTCGCAAATGACCGTAAGGGAACGCATCGTGGATACCTTGCTATATCTTTATCGAAAATTTGGAGATGTCAATGGATATCTTAACATCTCTCTAAGCAGAAGGGATTATGCCAATCATGCCGGAACAACGGAAGAGCAGGCCATAAGAGTCTTTTCAGTTTTAAAAAAAGAGGGCCTAATATTTACCAAAGGAAAAAAAATAGGGATCACCAATGTTGATTTTCTTAAAAAGGATATAAGCGAACATCACTATTATTTGGGTAGTTAAAACTTTTCGATTCAATCTTTCACTTTAATTTTTTGCAACTAATCAGTATGTATAAATAATTGATTTGCAATGAATAAATTAACCACCAAGTACGCAAAGAAAAATGTACAAAGTGCACAAAGGATTGAAAATAAGCATCCTGAATCTTTGAGGTTTTTGTTTCCTGTTTTGTGCAATGGGACACCCAAGCCAAAAAAATTAAATTTTGAGCCCAAATAGGTTGATGATTGATTGCTGTTCTTGTGTTTTGATGAGCAATCTTGAGTAGGTGTTATTGGAATATGGCGTTTGAAGTTCTACTCTGTATATGGTTTTGACAATGTCTATTGCTTGCTCTACCGAGTACTGTGATTTCTTCTCTTTAAGCTGTCGTTCAAGCTCTTTGTACACTTTGCAGGCTGCAAACGAAATACAGATGTGTGCTTCTATTCTTCTGCGTAAC
>DASWKU010000165.1:0-6440 GCA_036396455.1 Flavobacteriaceae bacterium | reverse complement strand
ACTCTGGTTGGTTTAAAGATTAAAAAACGAGATGTTCCACTTTATAATTTTCTCCCAATAGTTTGGTCATGACTTCAGGATTACCATTGGTAAAAAACTGTGATTTGACATTTGTCTTTTGAAAATTCAACAAGTTATGTTGTTCCAAAACAGCTTTGGTTTGTCTTGCCACAGCTTCGCCAGAATCTATAATTTTCACATGCTTAGGAAGCATTTCCAATAACAAAGGGATGAGATAGGGATAATGGGTACAGCCTAAAACCAAATAATCTATTTGGGCATCAATCATGGGTTGCAAATATTTTTTGAGAAGGGTTTTCATCGCTTCGGAATGGATATCTCCATGTTCAATCAGTTCCACAAGACCATCACCGACTTGCTCAATGACTTTTATTCCACGACTATATAAATCTGTGGTTTTATGGAACAATTCACTGGAGAGCGTTCCCTTGGTGGCCAAAATTCCTACTGTTTTCGTTTGCGTGTTAAGAGCCGCCGGTTTAATGGCAGGTTCAATGCCTATAAACGGGATTGAATAGTTTTTGCGTAAGGTTTTGATGGCATTTGTGGTAGCCGTATTACAGGCCACAACAATGAGCTTACAACCTTTTTCAATAAGTAATTCGGTATTTTTTATGCTTAGATTTGTGATTTCAGATTTGGTTCTGTTTCCATAAGGGGCATTTTTGCTGTCTGACAAATATATGGTGTGTTCATTTGGCAACAGTAAATGGATTTCTCTCCAAATGGATGTGCCACCGACACCTGAATCGAATATACCAATAGGTTTTGTGATCATGTTACAAAAATAGAAAAGCCACTTATGTTAAGTGGCTTTTTTAAATCTTTTTATTGGGGAATTTTAGTTAAAGTCCCAATTCTTTTTTAACATCAGGCAAAAGATCTTTACCATGTGCTACCAGTACTCCTGAACCTTCGACAGAATTTAATACATATTCAAATCCTTGTGCTTTTGCCACTTTATCAATAGCAGCTTTTGCTTTTTCAAAAATTGGCTTTAAAAGGCCTTCTTCTTTAGTTTTTAAATCTTGCTGTGCTTGTCCTTGATATTGACGAATACTCTCTTGCATAGACTGAACTTCTTGAGCTCGTGTTTGATTTTCTTCTTCTGTTTTGGTATCAACTTCAGCTTGATATTTTTTAATTTTTGTTTCAATTTCTGTGGCCATGGTTCTTATTTCGGCTTCGTAAGTTTTTTGCAACTTATCCAGTTCGGCTTGAGCAGATTTCATTTCTGGCATTGCGGCAATCAAATCATTGGTATTGATGTGTGCAATTTTACTTTGGGCACCTGAAAAACTTGTCGCTCCAACAAATAGAATAGCTGCAAATAATAGGGTTTTAAATCGTTTCATTTTTAAAAAGTGTATTACGTGTTTAGTTATTAATTGTTTTTAGTTATTATTACCATTAGGGATAGAATCTGTTTTTTTTGTCTGTTCTTCCCGTTCTTTTTTTGCTTTTTCTCTATCGGCCAATATTTTTTTTCTTCTTTCCTCCAGTTCTTTTTTTCTGGCTTCCCGATCATTTAATTTTTGCTGTTTTTTTTCCTCTGCAATCTCTGCTGCGGTTTTACCTGAATCGGTGGTCACTTGATTAGTTGATGTACTGTCATTTTCTTTTGTAGTGCCTTCTCTTTCAGCTTTTGCTTTCGCTCTGTCATCCAATATTTTTTGTCTTCTTGCATCAGCGGCAGCCGTCAATGAATCCCGCTTGGCTTGTTGTAACGCCCTGCGGTCTTCAATTGCTTTCTCTTTTTCAGCCTTTTTTTCATCTATTGCTTTTTGCCGCGCCTCCAATTCTTCATTTATTTCAGGAACGACCTCTTCGTCTTCAAGTGCCTTGCGTTCAGCTTTTGACTGTGCTTGTGTGCGTTTTGCAGTTCTTGAAATTGCTCTAATGATTTCGTCGCTAATATCAAATCGTTCCGCTGAATACAACATCACCACATCTGCCGATTTATCAAACACAAAGTCATAATTTCTGCTCTTGGCCATATCTTGTACCGCTGCAAAAATTTGATCTTGTATAGGTTGGATCAATTGTTTTTTTTGAATCATTAAATCACCATTGGGACCAAATCTTTTTTGTTGATAGTCTAAAATTTCTGCTTCTTCAAAGTTGATATCTTCAAGACGTTCATCGTACAGTTCTTTTGTAAGCAAAACACTTTCACTATTCAGTTGTTTCTTCTTAGTATCAATTTCACCTAAGCGTTGTTCAATTTCCTTTTTCCATTGCTGGACTTTAGCCTCCAATTGAGAAGTTGCTTCTTGATATTCTGGAACGTTCTGTAAAATATATTCGGTGTCTATATAACCAATTCTAACCCCTCTTTGTGCATTGGAAACAAAGCTCATTAGACCAATTATTGCCATTAAAAAAAGAACTTTAATTTTTTCCATCTGTTTTTAATTTATAATTTATTGATGTTATCCATAAACCTTAAAATGACAGATTTTATTGCGATTCCGCCACTAGTGTTATCATTCTTCAAATTAACGAAATATATTCTGAAAAATTTTAACACTTGCGTTAAATCGTTTGACTGATTGTAGAAAATATCGTGCCAAAATTAAAATTGTTGACCAATAATAAAATGCGTTTCCCAACCATTTTTTGTAGTTTCCCCAGGAAGTGCATCAAATCCATAACCGAAATCAATTCCTAACAATCCAAATGCCGGCATAAAAATCCGTATTCCAAATCCCGCAGAGCGGTTAAGGTTGAATGGGTTGTAGTCCTTAAAATCATCAAACGAAGCCCCTCCTTCCAAAAAACTTAGACCATATATTTTTGCTTGTTGACCAAGCGTTATTGGATATCTCAATTCCAATGAAAACTTATTATAAATGGTCCCTCCATCTTGTGATGACAACGATTGGTTTGGATAGCCCCTTAATTGTATAACTTCCCTACCGTCCAAGGAATAATTGCCTAAACCATCACCTCCAAGAAAGAAACGTTCAAAAGGAATGATGCCTCTATCATTGTTATAGGCTCCTAAAAAACCGAATTCCAATCCAGATTTGATTACAAGTTTATCCACAATCCTAGTGTACCAATCGCCCTTAAATTTTATTTTATAAAACTCCAGCCATTTATAACGTTCTTGGTCAATTTCTCCAATTCTTGCAAAATCAGTTGCATTAGTTGGGTCCAGACTTTCACGTTCCTCTTTTAAGGCCTTGTAGTTGGTGTCGTTAAACAAAGAATAGGGCGCCGACATTTTTGCTGATATCGAAAAACTTGAACCTGCTTCTGGATAAATGGGGTCTACGGAAAGGTCATTCCTACTTAAACCTATGGTGTAGGCCAAGTTGTTAGAGGACCCGTTTCCAAATGTAAACAAACCTGTATTGTAATTTTTTAAATCGTAATGTTGAAAGCTAATCGCTTGAGAAAGTGTAAAAAAGTCGTCAGGTTCCCTTAGGCGTTTGGCCAAACCTACTGAAAGTCCAGTAATATTGAAGCTTTTGCTTTTATCGGCATTTCTTGTTAATGGATTGTATAAAAACTGCTTTGTATGTGAGATTGAGGTTGATAATTGTGTAGGTCGTTTCCCGCCTAACCAAGGTTCGGCAAATGAAAAACTATAGGTTTGAAAAAAACGGCTCGCCTGCAAACGCAAAGCCAAACTTTGTCCGTCACCCATTGGAATGGGCTTATAGGCATCTTTTTTTAAGAGGTCCTTAATGGCAAAATTACTAAATGACAAGCCAAGGGTGCCAATAAAACCACCGCCTCCATAACCTCCTTGAAGTTCTATTTGGCTGGATCCACGTTCAACTACAGAATAATTAATATCGACTGTGCCATCATTTGGATTGGGATTTTGAATATCTGGAGTTAATTGTTGGGCATCAAAAAAGCCCAATTGCCCTAACTCCCTTATGGTTCTAATCACGTCACCTTTACTGTACAGTTTACCGGGTTTTGTTCTTAATTCCCTGTAAATGACACGGTCATTTGTTTTGTCATTTCCTGTCACTGAAACGTTGTTGAAATATGCGGGCTTACCTTCAGATATCCTGATTTCCATATCAATAACATTACCATCGGCACTGACTTCCACTGGATTTATGGTTGAGAACAAATAGCCATTGTTTTGATACAGGTTGGTAATATCCAATGCATCAGGTTTTGAATCATCAGCTATACGTTTCCTTAGTTCAACGCCATTATAGGTTGAGCCTTCCTTGATTCTTAAAATGCTATGTAACTGTTGATCGGTGTACACACTATTTCCAACAAAGTCAATTTTACCAAATTTGTATTGTTCCCCTTCCTCTAGATTGATATTCAAAGAAATGGTATTGTTGTCATGCTTTATAAGTGTATCAGAGATTATTCGGGCATCCCTATAGCCGTTTTCTTTGTATTTATCAATAACACTAACAAGGTCTTCTTTATAATCGGCGCTGATATATTTTGATCGTTTAAATAATCGGATAGGATTTTTTTGCTTGGTTTTTTTCATGACTTTCCTCAATTTCTTATCAGAAAGTATGTCGTTGCCATTAAAGGTTATTTTATCAATTTTTACCTTATCACCTTTATCAATATACACCAACATATTGACCCTGCTTTTTTCAATGGAGTCGATAACTTCAGTGGTATTAACAGTGACTTTGGCATTTAAATGGCCTTCTTTTTTATATTTATTGGTAAGGTAATTGCGTGTTGTGGTGATTAAATTTTCGGTTACTTTGGCACCTTTGTCGAGCTTGTTTTCTTTAATTATGGATTCTGTTTTAGATTTTTTAACACCTTGAATTTTTACTTCATTAAGTTCAGGTAAATCAATGAGATTAATCTCAAGATAGGCGGTGTCCAGCTCCACTTTTGTAAGATAGATATCGATACTGCTGAATAAATTTGTTTTCCATAATTTTTTCAGGGCATTGCTTATTTCTTCACCGGGGATGATAATGGTTTCACCTTTTCTTAAACCTGAATACGCAATAACGGTTTGTGAACTAAAACTGGTATTTCCTGTTACTGTAATATCACCAATGGTGTATTTTTTGCCATTGTTGAAATCAATGTTCTGTGCTGTGACTACACTCGAAAAGATGAGGGCAATTAAAATAAGTAATGGATTAATATATGTTCTCAAATATATTTTTTTAGCTAAGTTGTTCACTTGTTTTTCCAAATCGTCGTTCTCTATGTTGATAGTTAATCAAAGCTTCATATAAGTCATTTCTTTTGAAATCAGGCCATAAGGTATCTGTAAAATACAATTCGGCATAAGCAATTTGCCATAAAAGAAAATTGCTAATTCGTTGTTCGCCGCTCGTTCTAATCAACAAATCTACGTCTGGCAATTTTCGCGTGTAAAGATGCTTATTTATAATTGATTCGTCAATATTTTCGTAAGAAATTATATTATTTTTAACTTTATTGGCCAATTCTTTTATAACGTTTACAAGTTCTTCTCTCGACCCATAACTTAAAGCCAATGTTAAGGTCATTCTTGTATTATTTTTGGTTTTTTCAATAACTTCAAATAGTTCTCTATGGGCTTTTTTAGGTAAATCTTCCAAACAACCAATTGCCGAAAGCTTAATGTTGTTATCCTGAAGTGTTTTGATTTCTTGCTTAAGGGAAGTTACCAAAAGGTTCATTAGTGTTTGCACTTCCTTTTTTGGCCTTTTCCAATTTTCAGTAGAAAAAGCATAAAGCGTAAGACACTTGATACCAAGCTCTGCACTGGCTTCAACAACGTCCCTTACCGATTTGGTGCCGTTTTCATGACCAAATATCCGAAGCATTCCCTTTTGCTTTGCCCAACGCCCATTGCCATCCATAATAATGGCGAGATGGTTAGGCAATTTTGCAGTATCTATTTGGTCCTTCAAGTTCATTCCAAATTACAATAGCAGGGTTTTATCCCAAAAGTATAAGTAATTGTAAAGCCTGTAAACACATACCAGTCGTTGCTGTTCGTGTTTCCAAAGCTAAATTGTTGTCTATATGCTGCATCTGGAACACTGCCATCCAATTCATCAGAAAATGTATAGCGTGCCCCAGCTTCAATTCCTAAAATAAAATTATCAGAAACCGTGGTTTTAAAACCCAAAACCATGGGTATGCCATATGCCCAACTTGTGGTATCTTCAGAAATATAGACTCCGTTTGCATTAAAATAATAATTGTCATGATTGGCCATACTGATACCGGTATATAAATATGGAGTGGCCTTTCTGGCGCCATCATGGAGGTTGAAATCCAAAAAAGTAAACTCCATGCCAGCTGAAATCTCGAATAAGCTATTATCAAAACTGTATCCTCTTTCAATGCGTCTTGGGTCATCTGATTTTGAATCCTGCCCTTCAATATTGGAATACACCATTGACACTCTGAGTGAATGTCTAGGGCTTCTGTTCCACTTAAAAACACCTCCAAAAGCCGTT
>DASWKU010000164.1:0-8102 GCA_036396455.1 Flavobacteriaceae bacterium | reverse complement strand
ACCGATTGGAACGGGTGAGCCGTTCCAACACTTATTATTTGAAATCGAAACTCATCCAAAACGCCAATACCAATTTGGGAATTTATGTGAATTACAGGACCTTAAAGCATGAAGACCAAAACTTGGAAGACGAACAATCTTTAAATTCCCGTATCAACTATAATCAAAATCTGTTTAAACAGATGGTGCAGTGGAACACCATTTTTGAAACCAATTCGGGGTCTTTGCCACAACAGGATTTTACGTATATTCAGGTGGATGCCGGCAAAGGCACTTACACTTGGATTGATTACAACAACAACGGGATTCAGGAGCTCAATGAATTTGAAGTGGCCCAATTTCAAGATCAGGGCGAATATATTAGGGTGCTATTGCCCAATCAAGTTTTTGTAAAGACACATCAAAACCGATTGAGCCAGACCTTGACCATCAATCCGCAGCAATGGGCAGTTGCGGAAAGCAAATCAAAACAGTTTTGGTCACATTTTTATAATCAAACCTCCTATTTGATTGACCGAAAAATTAGAAGGGAAGGCAACAATTTCAATTTGAATCCTTTTTCTTCAGATGCAGATAATCAGTTGGCCATCAACAAAAGCTTTAGAAATGTATTGTTTTTAAATAGAGGCAAACAGCATTACACGACTTCGTATACATTTCTGTCCAATAGCAATCGGACCATTTTGTCCATAGGATTTCAGGAAAACAAACTCAAAAGCCACCAACTCAATTTCAACCATAAATTTGCTGAAAGCTGGTTGGTAAATTTAAAATCCAGTTTGGAAGCGAATGAAAGTTTGAGCGAAAATTTTGTGAGCAGGAACTATAAAATTGACGAGGTGAGATTACAGCCCAAGCTGTCCTATTTGTTCAACGAGAATGCCCGCTTTGATGTGTTCTATCAATACACCACAAAAGATAACACCATCGGCAATATGGAAACCTTAAAGCAGAACAATTATGGGATATCGTTTACCTACAATAATGTTCAAAAAATAGCTTTGACAGGGGAAATCAACTTATTTCAAAATGAATTTGAAGGTAGCCCAAATACGCCGGTGTCCTACCAAATGCTCGAAGGCTTGCAACCCGGGAAAAACTTTACCTGGAGTTTGTTGGCCCAAAAAAAACTGACCAAGTTTTTGGATTTGAACCTCAATTATTTTGGGCGTAAAACGGAGACTTCAAAAACCATTCATACTGGAACGGTGCAGTTGAAGGCTTATTTTTGATAATAAGTATTTTCGTACGCAACTTTTTTACTATTATTGCATCTTCAAATTGACTAACGAAAACCTTAATACACTATTTATGAAAAACTTTTTTTTATTGGTTGCACTATTAGTTTCATTTTTTACAATTCAAGCTCAAGAAAATGAATCAGAAACAAGTGTTGACAAACATGAATTAAAATTGAATGCACTCTATATGGTTGCGGGTGCATTTGAAGTCACTTATGAATACTTATTAAATGAAGAATCGGGTATTGGAATTTCGGTTTTTTTACCTTATGATGATGAAATAAAAGAGGATGTCAATTATTTTGTGTCACCATATTACAGATTTTATTTTGGAAATAAGTATGCTTCAGGGTTTTTCTTGGAAGGATTTGGAATGCTTAATTCTACTAATTGGTATTATTCTGAATTAGTAGGAGATGTTGACCCTGTTTATGTTGTCAGGGAAGAAACCGTTACAGATTTTGCATTAGGTATAGGTTTAGGAGGAAAATGGATTACTAAAAGAGGGTTATTAGGCGAACTTAATTTAGGTTTTGGACGAAATCTTTTTAATTCCAATGACTTTGAGGATAATGATTTTGTTGGTAAAGTAGGCATTACGGTTGGATATCGATTTTAATTCCAAAACTTATGTAATAAAAAAACTCAAGCTTGTTCGGCTTGGTTTTTGCCTGCCTGTCGACAGATAGGGAATTTTATGGTTTGAAATTTAGATTCCTGCCTTGGCAGGAAGATTACATCTTCATCAACCAGGTTTTCATATCCACCTCTTTTTTGATGATATCACGTATGGCTTCTATTTTAACACGGTCTTGTGCCATGGTGTCTCTATGGCGAATGGTTACGGTATTGTCCTCTAAAGTGTCATGATCAACGGTAATGCAAAATGGAGTGCCATTGGCATCCTGTCTTCTGTATCGCCTTCCAACGGCATCTTTTTCATCATAATCCACATTGAAATCCCATTTTAAATCCTCAACAATCTGTTTGGCGATTTCTGGGAGTCCATCTTTTTTGACCAAGGGCAAAACGGCAGCTTTAAAAGGGGCCAGAACCGCTGGCAATCTTAAAACCGTTCTTGTTGTGTTATTGTCAAGTTCTTCTTCAATCAGTGAATTTGAAAAAACGGCCAAAAACATGCGGTCCAAACCAATGGATGTTTCCAAGACATAAGGCACATAGCTTTTGTTTTCCTCGGGATCAAAATATTGAAGCTTTTTACCCGAATATTTTTCATGTTGGCTCAAATCAAAGTCAGTACGTGAGTGAATGCCTTCCAATTCTTTAAAACCAAACGGGAATTTGAACTCAATATCACAAGCAGCATCGGCATAGTGCGCCAGTTTTTCGTGGTCATGGAAACGATAATTATCAGCACCCATCCCTAAAGATAAATGCCATTTTAATCGTGTTTCTTTCCAATGTTCATACCATTCGGCCTGTGTTCCCGGTTTGATGAAAAATTGCATTTCCATTTGTTCAAACTCACGCATTCTAAAGATAAATTGTCTAGCTACGATTTCGTTTCTAAAGGCTTTACCGGTCTGTGCAATTCCGAAAGGGATTTTTAGGCGTCCTGATTTTTGGACATTCAAGAAGTTCACAAAAATGCCTTGCGCCGTTTCGGGACGTAGATATAAATCCATCGAATTTTCTGCGGACGCACCAATTTTAGTCCCGAACATTAAATTGAATTGCTTCACATCGGCCCAGTTTCTTGAACCTGTTAATGGGTCGGCAATTTCCAATTCTTCAATCAGGGCTTTAACATCGGCCAGATCCTCATGTTCCAAGGATTTGCCCAAACGTTTTAAAATGGCATCTCCTTTTTGTTGGTATTCCAAAACTCTCGGATTTGTGGCCAAAAATTGAGCTTTATCGAAGGCATCTCCAAAACGTTTTGCAGCTTTATCGACTTCCTTTTCAATTTTGGCATCCAATTTTGCAACGTATTCTTCAACCAAAACATCGGCTCGGTAGCGCTTTTTGGAATCCTTATTATCAATTAATGGATCATTGAAGGCATCAACATGACCAGAAGCTTTCCATGTTGTGGGATGCATAAAGATGGCGGCATCAATGCCCACGATATTGTCATGCATCTGTACCATGGCTTTCCACCAATAGTCGCGAATGTTTTTTTGAGCTCCACACCATTTTGCGCATAGTCGTAAACTGCGCTTAATCCATCGTAAATTTCACTGCTCTGAAACACGTAACCATACTCCTTTGCGTGAGCGATTACCTTTTTAAATTGATCGTCTTGATTTGCCATGCTGCAAAAATAAAAAACCGCTCCAATTAACAGAACGGTTTTGAAAAATATTATTCTAATGTTTTAGTCTAGTTGCAATTGGGTACTGCCCAGTTTTCGGTCTTTATTGAAGACGGTTATAAAATAGGTGCCTTTTGTTAGGGGTTGGTCATCATCTTCGGCATTAATGGCTATAGAAACCTCCAAAACCTGATTGTTGTAAGGCACTATTTTTTTAGAACTGTAAATGAGTGAAGATTCACCAAAATTGATAGCGCCTTTATCTGCAAACACATTGTTTTCGGGAGTTAATATTTGAATATAAATATCCGTTTCACTGGCATCTGCAAACACATTTTCTCCGATTGTAAAAGAGACTTCAATACTTTCGGCTTTTGAAGCCTTGGACGTTACAACTGTTTTCCCAAATACCTTTTTGGTTGCCATCGCACTAAAAGAGTTGGCCGTTAAAACCGAGGCTTTTTTAAGGGACCCATTCAAGCTTTTATTTTCTTCTGAAAGCGAAGTGTTGATATTACTTAGTTTTTCCAACGTGTTATAAGCAACGATGTTGTCCTTTTCAAGTTCAGCATTTTTTAGGTTAACTGCATTAACGGTACTAATAAGAACACTGTTTTTTGATTTCAAATCTGAAACCTGATGTTGTAATTTTGGAATTATGGATAATTGGCTACGAAGTAACCTAACCGAATCTAACGCATTTTCGGTTGTGTTGTTAGCAAGTTCTAATTGGGATGTGATCAGATTATTTTTTTGCGAAACTTCATCGTATCTCTTGATCATTTGAGATAATTCGATTTCAACAAGCTTTTTTTCTTGTTTCAAAAATTGTTGACGTGCTTCAATGGATTGATAATTAGTAAAACTAAAAATAGATAAAACTGCAATGCCAACAATTAAAGAACCTGTAATTAATCTGTAGTTAAATAATTGAGGGTTAACTATCATTAATAATTTCTTAAATTATGGAGCGAAATTAGAGATTACGTTAGCGTTATCTTATTTTAATCGACGAAATGGTAATAAATTTGTTAAACTTGTTTTTTCCCAAGGTATGTTTAGGCTGTAATGGGTATTTAGTGGATAACGAAAGCTATGTTTGTACATCATGCCGCCACCAATTGCCCCTTACCAATTTTCATTTGGACAGTAATGATGCGGTTAAGAATGTGCTATTTGGTCGTATAAAACTGGAAAATGCAACGTCTTTATTACATTTTTCCAAAAAAGGGATTGTGCAGCAACTCATGCACAATCTTAAATACAGAAGTCACCAAGATGTGGGTTTGTTTTTGGGTAAATGGTTGGGCGAAGAGCTTAAGACCATTAAAGGTTATCAAGACATAGATGTTGTTATACCGGTTCCCTTGCATAAATCCAGGCTTAGGCAACGAGGCTATAACCAGGTTGCCAAGTTTGGACAGGAAATCGCAAACGCTCTTGAAATTGAATTTAACACTAAGGTTTTATTGAAAACAAAGGCTATAAAATCACAGGTCTTTAAGAGCCAATTTTTGAGGACTTCCATGGATAGTGCCACGTTTTCAATTTCCGAAAACCAAACCTTAAAAGGAAAACATATTTTATTGGTGGACGATATTGTGACCACTGGAACAACCATAGAGTCCTGCGCCAATGCTTTGTTGAACATTGAAGGGGTCAAAATTAGTGTTGCAACCATGGCAATTACCGATTAATTTTTTCATTTGATAACCCGTTGTACATTTTGAACAGATTTCCTCGATTTTTCCCCTCCCTAAAAGGGTGAATCGAAGAAATCTTCATTCCATCCCTGCCCGCCGGCAGGCAGGCTTTAGGATTGGAGGTGAAGAATGAAGATTTAGATCCATATTAATTTCAAAATTATCAAAATGTACAACGGGTTTTGATAGTTTTTATTGATTTTAATGAACAAATTTAATTTGCATAAAAAACATACTATTGGGTATTAAAAATTTAGGTGTGCTCATTTCGTTCTCCCATAATTATGTTGTTAATTTGCTTAAAATTTAAGCTCGATAATGTCTAAAAGTTTATTTCAAAACTTATTCCCAATTTTTGTGGTTATTGCCATTGCAAGCTGTGCCAATAGAGGCACTCCTTCGGGTGGGGAAAAAGATACCGAGCCTCCTAAAATCATAAAATCTGAACCGGATAACTTTTCGACAAACTTTAAGGGAAACGAAATCAGAATCTATTTTGACGAATATATCAAAATAAAAAATTTACAGAAACAGCTCATTATTTCGCCTCCAATGGATTTTCAACCAGACATAACTCCGTTGGGTTCTGCAAGCAAATACATTAAGATTAAAATTTTGGATACTCTTCAACCCAATACGACCTACGCCTTCAATTTTGGACAAAGTATTGTGGACAATAACGAAGAAAATCCCTATCCCTATTACAGATATGTGTTTTCCACGGGAAGCTATATCGACTCACTTTCGGTAAGTGGACAGATTGTGGATGCCAAAGAACGAACAACGGACAAGTTTGTATCCGTCATGTTGTATGAAATGGATTCCACCTATACCGATTCCATAATTTATAAGGAAAAGCCTAAATACATTACCAACACATTGGACAGTGTTACAACCTTTAAAATTGACAACATCAAAGCCGGAAAATATAAGTTAATCGCTTTGAAGGAAGAAAACAGCAATTATACATTTCAACAAAAAACTGATAAAATTGGCTTTTATGAAGGTGTTGTTAATGTGCCAACCGATTCACTTTTTACCTTGAAATTATTTAAGGAGACGACAGATTTTAAAGCACTCCGTCCAAAACAGGAAGCCGGTCAAAAAATAATTTTTGGTTATGAAGGCGATTATAAAGACGTGCAAATTGAATTGCTCGACAATGTGCCTGAAGATTTTGAACATCGCATTACAAAAGACCCCAAAACCGATACCTTATATTATTGGTACAAACCTAAATTGGAATTGGATTCCACACGTTTTGTCGTAAAAAACAAGACCTATTTGGATACGCTTACCTTCAAATTTAAGGAACTGAAGAAGGATTCTTTGGAAATCAAAGCTCTACAGTCCAGTATCCTTCATTTTAATCAAGATTTTCAACTTCAGGCCAACATTCCTTTTGCAAAAATTGACGAACAACATATTTCAATCTTGGATAGAGACTCCGTCAAAGTTCCGTTTATTTCAACTTTTCAAGATATGGAAAACAGTTATACCTTTAAGTTTGATAAAAAAGAAGCTGACGTTTATAAAATACAGATGTTGCCCAATACTTTTGAGGACTTCTTTGGGAATACAAATGACACTTTGAAATACACCCTAAAAACCAACAAAAAGTCGGATTATGGCAATATTAGGGTGCGATTGATAAATGCAAAGTTTCCTTTAATTGTACAATTGGTAGATGAAAAGGGAATTGTGGCCTACGAAAAATACACCACAGAATCCAACATTGTCGACTTTAATGACTTAGTTCCAAGACAATATTATTTGAGAGCAATTTTTGATACCAATGGAAATCAAAAATACGACCCTGGAAACTTTTTGAAACACCTACAACCCGAGCGTGTTAGCTATGCCCAAGTTATAGATGCGGTTCGTGCCAATTTCGATTTTATTATTGATTTTATACTGAAAGATTAAAAGCGTCCTTGTCCTCTAAAAATCTTAATTTATTTCTATAGAAATTAATATGGTTGCGTTCCAAGGTCACAATTTCAGTATGCTCTTTGTTGGGTCTAATGGGCGTAATATTGCTGCCTAAAATATCATAAGTAGCCGAATGCCCACAATATTCATTCTCCAACTTATCAACACCAACTCTATTGACACCAATACAGTAACACATATTTTCGATGGCTCTTGCCTTCAAAAGGGTGTCCCATGCCAAAATACGAGGTTTTGGCCAATTGGCAACATAAATCAATACATCAAAGTTCTCCATATTTCTGGACCAAACCGGGAAGCGCAAATCATAACAAACTAAAGGACAAATTTTCCAGCCTTTATAGTCAATTATCACTTTTGAATTTCCAGAAGTGTACACTTTATGTTCTCCAGCCAATGTAAAGGTATGGCGTTTATCATAGGTTTCTATTTTGCCATCGGGGTACACAAATAACAATCGGTTATAGAATTTGCTGTCTTCCTTAATGATTAGGCTTCCAACCAAGGCCGCATTTTTGAGCGCAGCCATTTTTTGCATCCACAACACAGACTTGTCCTGCATGGTTTCAGCATATTCCGAAGCATTCATGGTGAACCCAGTGGTGAACATTTCCGGAATTAAAATCATGTCGACAGCGGTAGTGATGGCCTCGATTTTTTCCTTAAAATTATCCCGGTTTTGTTTCGGGTCTTCCCAAACCAAATCGGATTGGATGAACGCTATTTTTAGAGTATCTTGCATGGATTAAAAGTAATTATTTTTTGGCCAATTTTAAATTTTACCCAATGAATTTATCATATAAAATTTGTGACCTGGAAGACCTTCAAGTTCTTGTCGAAATTTCAGTGAATACCTTTATTTCCGCCTTTGAAAAACAAAATGATCCAGAAGATTTTAAAGTCTACATGGCTACAGCATTTAGCAAAGAACAG
>DASWKU010000163.1:0-3451 GCA_036396455.1 Flavobacteriaceae bacterium | reverse complement strand
TATGGCGGGGGACGCTGTCCCCCTTAGGTGTTTTCAACTATATTTGTTTATTGTAGCGGACAAATCCGCTGGATTTATCCGCCACAACGCAAACACTGAAACGTTAGTGGTCATAAAAAGAAAAAAATGGCAAATCGAACTGTAGCAAATACTAATTTTCTAGGTATGAAACATCCAATAAAAATTGTGATTCTTTTGTTAATAATAGCTGGAACCGTAAGAAGCTATGGACAGGATACTAAATCCTATAAAGTTCTTTTTTTGGGAAATAGTGCTTTTTATAGTCGTGGTGGTTTAATACCATCATTTGAGGGCTTTTGCCAATCCGCTGGAATCGATTGCCAAGCCTTCAGTCAAATGAATACACCCCCTAATACATTAGGAGTAGACTTTTTAAATTATGGACGAATCCCAAAAACCCTCCCACTGATGTCAGCTGATGATAAAATCCATGCTTTAATTAGTTCAGGCAATTTTGATTATGTAATTATAGATGGCAGAGATGCTGAATTTTTGATTCCTAATGAAGTAGAGTTTCCTGATGATGATCGCGATGAACAGATTCCATATGAGCAAAACATTGAGGCATTGATCTCACTTCACCGAACGATTGTGAAATCTGGTGCCAAAACCGTGCTATATATGCATCCTGGAAACCATGCTACTGTGGATATCAAACATCCTCTTGCTCAGATTTATCAAAGGTTTCATTCGGATATGGAGAAAACAGAAGTCAACAATAAGCGGCATAAAGTGATTCTAGTGCCAGCTCTCTTTTTGTGGCTTGACGCTACAAAAAGATATGGAGTTGAAAAATGGTATGCAGATGCTGGACATGGAAGTGCTATTGCACGTTATTCAAGTGCTTGCTTGCTTTATACTTATCTAACCAGAATGCTATCTTGGATCATTAGGGAGTGTAAGCGTTACCCTATAAGCCCTACTAATAAGAATCAAGGGGTTCGTTCAACTGAAATCGAAGATTCGGCGAGACCATAGAATAAAATAGTAAACGGCCCGAGCCAAATGTATGCGTCCACCAGAGACGAGATATTGCTCGTAAGATCCTAATACATAGACGCAGACATTCCTTTGAGTTGTGCACAAGGCGGTAAAAAAGTTTTCGGCCTCGGGACAAAGGAATGTCGACAGAGATTTCAAGATAAAGAGATTAACCAAATCAATACTATATGAAACCCTTAACTCAAATTGACCGCAGAGATTTTATAAAATCGACTGCTAGCCTCACAGCTGGGACACTAGGACTATCAATGATTCCAAATACAAGCTCTGGGACAGAATTGCTTGCCGATGAACGAGAGAACGTTATCGGACCAAGAGAAGGCTTCTCCCCACAAATTGGAACATTACTATCAATGATGACTTGGATGAGAAGAGTAATACTAATGCCGGTGAAAGATATGACCACAGAGCAATTAGATTACCTTCTTGATGAAACGTCTAATTCAATTGGGGCAATGCTTTTTCACCTAGCTGCGACCGAAAGATTCTATCAAATCCACACTTTTGAAGGAAAAAAATGGGGAGACTGGAGTGAACAGGACAAAAAACAGTTCAGCGTAGCCATGGGTCTCGGTGATGATGCCAGAAAAACAATTAAGGGCAATAACCTAGACTACTATTTAAGCATATTAAAAGAAGTTAGAGAGAATACAATTAAGGAATTTAGAAATAGAGATGACAAATGGCTTCTCGCAGTTGACGATAATTGGGGATGGGGCCCGACAAATAATTATTGCAAATGGTTTCACGTTTGCGAACATGAATCTAACCATAATGGACAGTTTAAGTACATTAAAAGCAGACTCCCAGGAGCTAAAGCAAGTAAAGAATAGTCACGTTGACGATTGACAACGTTTGGTTTACACCGGACGGTTTCAGTCTGACCTTAGAGATGAGAACTTGGATTGACTCGTAGCCGACAATGATTTGACTAGCGACAACGACTCGTTGTTTATTACGGTCGACAGAAACCGCCCAGTGCACAACACCGTGTTTGCGTTATGGCGGGGGACGCTGTCCCCCTTAGGTGTTTTCAACTATATTTGTTTATTGTAGCGGACAAATCCGCTGGATTTATCCGCCACAACGCAAACACTGAAACGTTAGCGGTAAGCAAAAAATAAATACAACAATCATGTTAATTGGACTATTCTATATTATCGTTCCTCTTTTTTTAATTGGAATAATTGCATTCAAACGACTGCCAAGCATTTTAATTTGGGTATTTACGATTTTATCTTTTGGGTCAGTCATAGCCTATTTGTGGGCAACAGTTCGATGGGAAATAGTCAGCATTTATTTTAGATCAATATTTCCAATATTATTTTTAATAGCTTGTGTAATTGGCTATAAACGAATCAAAAAACCAGCAATTTCACCAAAGAAAATAATAATGATATCTGGGATTGTTCTCCATGTGATATTGATAATATTTTTTTCAGGATTAAATTGGTTTTCATTTAGAGGATATATTACCCCTAAAAACACTATTAATTTAGCTTCACCTTTTCATAATGGAAAACAAATTGTCTTGCACGGAGGCTTAAGTCCATTTACTAATGGGCATTTTCACGTTAAACCACAAAATTACGCACTCGACATTGTTGGTTTGAATAATCTGGGAATGCGAGCGTCTTCATTTCAAGGAGGTTCTGATCTTAGTGACTATGTCATTTATGGACAACCAATTTATAGTCCACTAAATGGTACTGTAGTAGCTGTTGAGGATAAATACGATGATCAAACTCCTCCGACAACTGATATTGAGCATTTGGCAGGAAACTATATTTTAATTGAAAGCGAAGGAGTGGAAATACTTTTAGCTCATCTTAAAAGGGGAAGCATTGTAGTTAAAATAGGAGATGCTGTAACAACCAATACCTTACTCGGTCAAGTGGGCAATACTGGAAACACAAGTGAGCCTCATTTGCATATACATGTTGAAAAAGGTGGGGAAACTAATACAATCTTAAACGGAATAGCCGTTCCTTTCACAATAAACAATCAATACCTTGTAAGAGGTGACATAATAAAAAATTGAAGAAGGAAAATGAAAGCCAACCGCTAAAATAAATAGGACTCTGAGCGGTCTGCAAGACCCAGCGATGAGTCGGTGTTGAACTACACCCGCCGGACCACAAGCTATGTACTTAGCAAACGTTTTGTTGATTTTTTGTGATTAAACAGAATAGCCGTTCTTTGAAGTATGGCAGGTTTTTGTGCTTTTTGGGGCCAATTTTAAAGATGAGATTGCGTAAGACAGCAGCGTTTTGTTCACATTTTGTTTCCTTTGGGCATACTTCTTCCTGCCAGTACGGAAGAGGCAAATCAGGGTGGTTTGTTAATCTTGTGTTGGCGTTTGTTCCGACAGGAGCAACGCCGGGGAGCGTATCCGCGGCAGTTCCCTTATGGTAACCATCCGTCCGGT